>JAFGHA010000212.1 GCA_016930275.1 Chitinispirillaceae bacterium | reverse complement strand
TATGCCCATGCGAGTGTCGCTGCCGACCAGCACTGGGGAAGTCCGAATTTCACATGATCGCCTGCATCATGGTAACCTCCCGTTACTTCATCATTAACATGGCAGGCCCCCCGCCACGAAAACGCATTACCATCCCCCGCATTCGGCCCGCATCTGTTGGCATCGAAAAATGTGATGGCGGCATCAAGTGCACTTGCGTAATCTATCTGTGCAAATGTGCTGATTGCGGTAAATGCTATGAAACACCCGAGAAACATAAGTTTTTTCATTCAAACTCCAAGGTTGGGGTTATAGTGTGCCTTCCCTTCCACCGGCCTGCACCGGTGCCCCCGCATTTAATATAGAAACCACATTACGAGCGGCAACATTTTTCCGGAACGAGTCGCATACCTGACAATGTTGCGTTTCGTAACGATAAAATCGACTGGTATTGGAACGGAAAAAGCATTAGTGGATAAATCTTACCGAATGATTTACCGGGATCAGACCTGCATTTACCGTTTAAATGAACTACAAAAAAACACGAGTACTTCCAAGCACACCAAGTATGAAAAATTCATTTATAGTGAAATGAACTGTTTATTGTATGCTCCCTCGTATCTTATTCCTCCCCACTTCGAAAGAAAAAAGATATAACTTTAAACTGGTGGGTCAAATTTTATTGATTTGCTTCCTAAAACTATTGTGGAAGAATGTTCCACAATGGTTCACACAGAAAACAACTTTTCCTAAGTAGTCTAAAAAACATTGAATTACCGGTGAAAAACCCCGCAGTGAACCATGTGAACTGGTTAATGTCAATCTACCGCAGGGTGTTTTGAGGCGTCGCTAGTATAATGTATAATGACCGGATGTTCCGGTATCGCCCTGTATAATAAAATCACCATTGAATAAAAACCGGTACCAGGGTGAGGTATTCGGTAGACATCTGGGACTCTGATTCCGGGGTGCCTGTTAGAGTACCAGGTGAAAATCCCGATACCAAATCGGGATTTGAATCCGGTTCCGGGTTGTACCATCTGTTCCGGGTGTGCCCGGATAACGAACAATGCCTGGTGACTGAAAGTTCCGATACAATCGGAATTCAATCTTAATTTCGTGCACGTTTTTTAGGCATCTTCTTCAGTAACTCTGACAATTCCAGCATAGTAAAAGGTTTCCTGATACTGTAGGAGAAACCGAACTGTTCCGGTTTAACAATTACCGCATCGTTGGCATACCCACTGGCGACAATTACCGGGATTTCACTATCCAGTTTTCTTATTTCCTCAAGAGTACGTATTCCTCCCCATCCATAATAGATAGCCAGATCGAGAATGACAATGTTGAAAGTAACACCGGTCTTTTTCGCCGAGACAAATTCTTTCATTGCTTCTTCGCCGTTTCTAACCACCGTTACCTGAAAACCCAGCTTTTTCAGTAACTGAGCCGTTGTCTGGAGAACCACATCTTCATCGTCCATAAGCAACACTTTTCCGCTGGTTTCCTGACTACCCTCATTTTTATCATTATCCTCCTCCTCATTGATTACAGGGAGATACACATGAAAGGCAAAACCTTTGGGGGAATTTGATTCTACCTCGATAGTTCCTCCGTGACGGGAAATTATAGAATAACTTGTTGTGAGCCCTAAACCTCTTCCAAGCTCCCTTGTCGTGAAAAACGGATCGAAAACATGTTGTCGAATGTCATCTGATATACCGGTTCCGGTATCGCTCACCGAAACCTGTACATAATTACCTTGAGTAATATTCTTCACACAATCCCCATTGATCCGACAATTAGTGATTTTAATGATTATCGTTCCTCCCTCCGGCATAGCCTGAAGTGCATTCTGTGTGAGATTCTGCATGACCTGTTCAAACTGGGCGGAATCGTAGCGACAGCGCCAGACAGGTTCAGGTACGACAAATTCCACGGCAGTCTCCGTAGCATTCATAACGGACAAAACAGACGATTTCACCGTTTCAACGATATCATGTTCACGGAGTCGCGGAGATCCTCCCTTTGCAAACGTAATCAGTTGTTGCGTTATCCTTCTGGCCTGATCGATGGTCGAAGCCGCCAGTGTCAGATGTTTCTCCGTCTGACTCGAAATATTTTCACATAGCGCCGGATCGATACATCCTTATATTCCGGCAAGTAAATTATTGAAGTCATGAGCGATACCGGCGGAAAGATTTCCCAGCGATTCAAGTCGGTGTGTCCGCGCGATCGCTTCGCTGGTTCGTTTCCGCTCGGTTGTTTCGAAGTGTGATAAAACTAGACCGATGACATGTTCTTCCGGGTCTTTGACCGGAGTAAGTATCCAGTCCCAGTAGGTAGTGCCTCTTTCAGGCTGATCCGGGAACTCAAAAAGCTTATCATGTATTTCAAAAGGTTCGTCGGGATTATCGGCGGTCTTGCGCTGATCATATTCAAACGTCGAACGTTTTTTCGCAACTGTTCAGGTACTCTGAATCAAGGTTTACGAGACCGCCCGTGTCGATTTCGTCCCGCCTGGCGGGAAGTCGGAACATGAGCATCTTTCGCATTCCGCTCACCCTTCGACAGACACGGGACGAGCGATACGGTAGTTGTGCGTACCTGAATAGGTAAGTTTTTTCAGACGCGTTTTACGGTTTGCCGGTGACAAATGCACTGAGGTCGTCTGCCGGCACCGTAATAATTTCAACTCCCTCAACAGCATGAAAGCAGCATACCGCACCGCAGTGTTCTTTATCAAGTGTGAACCAACGTACAGCGGCTTCCGGAAGGGTATCGTCAAAACGAACAAGTCCGGCCGCACCATCGGTGCCGTCAGGAAGACAGGCGAAAGAATCCAGCGGACAGTCGAGACCTCTTCCGATCGCTTTGATATAGCTCTCTTTGAGCACCCAGAGCCGGAAAAAAAGCGAACGGGTTTCTTCCGGTACATTGACGGCAGCAAGCATGTGCCGTTCCGGAGTGGAAAAAAATCGCTCGGCGACTGCAGGATCGGTTCTGCGCCGCACCTCGACATCCACGCCGATTTCGGTATGGTCTACGGCGCACAACACCCATTTTCCCGAATGCGAAACATTGAAATGAACCGGACTTTCAAGAAGATACGGTTTACCGAACTTATTTTTACCGGTTCGCCAGGAAGCGTCCCGTTGTCCGGAAAAACGGGATACAGCGTATCTGGCCAGCACTTCACCGGCGACACACCGGTACCGGTCCTCGTGTCTGATAAATCGTGCAGCTCGTTGTCTGCACTCATCCGTCACGAAATCGAGCAAAAGAAGATATTCCTCCTCCCGCATGGTCGTGACATCCGGCAACGCGAAGATCCTGACGGTTAAGTTCTGGGGGGATTCACACTTTTCATCTGTCGTATCTGCATCCGCCATGTCAATGCCGGAACGATTACTGTTTGACCGTGGCATTTTTCTCTCCGGCTTTTTTCTCCGCTTTCGCCCAGGTTTCCCACTTTCCTCTGTCCTGCCCGAGATCCTTTCCAGTCAGAAGCCATAACATGTACGACACATTCGCACGCACTATCAGTGAAGGGTCATCGAGCGCTTCGATCAGAAGAGAAACATCCGTGTGGTGCCGCAGGGCGTTTTCCGCTTTTTTCCTGACCAGTGGTTCACGGTCCTTGACCGCTGCATACAGGGCCGGAATCGCACGGGAATCACGTAGAAGACAGATCGCATCGGCCGCCGCGGCACGCACATCACGAACCGGATCTTTCAATGCATCAAGCAGCGGAACAACCGCAGCGGTATCCTTGGTCGCACCGAGCGCCCGTACCGCTTCGGTACGCACGATCGGATCACTATCTCTGCAGAGTTTGGTGAGAGGTTCCACCGTTTCAGCACCGCCGATACATCCCAACGCCTGAGCCAGCGAACAACGCACCTCTGCGTTGCCATCCTCCCGCATCGCGACAAGTCTTTTTATGGAGGCAGGTTCCCCGATTCTCCCCAGAAGCATTACTGCGGCGGCACGGACACCCGGGTCCGCATCCCTACAGGCCTCAATCAGATGCGACGATGCGGCATTCATTCGAAGGCTGCCGAGCGTTACCCGACGAACGGATGGATCAGGATCGTGCAGCATCTCTTTTGTCAATTTTACCGCATCTTCAAGAAAACAGTACCCTGTTCCGAACGCCGCATGACGCCGTACTGTAATAGTGGAATTCCGGCATGCCGCATACAGTTCTTTGGCTCCCGGTGTTCCCAGCCGTGCAAGAGCCCGTGCAGCTTCAAGCCCGGGAGCGAGCAGGCGGTCCGCCGACAATGAATCTATCCCTACAGGTACGGTCACTCCTGATCCGGCCGTATCGTTCAACAGCTGCGCCACTCCCGGCGCCATGGACACTCCCCACGGCCCCATCGCACCGATATACCGTGCCGCACGTGAACGCACCCTCCAGTCGGTGGTGCAGGTAAGAGAATCCGACAGCGTTTCCGGTGCGATTCCCTCCGGAATCACTCCGTTCGGCAATGCACGAAACAATCCATGCGGGGGTAGTTTCTTTTCCGCAGCCGTACTCCCCGACCGGGAGGCTTGCGCCTGGGTATACTTCACCTGTTTCTCTTCGGTGGAGTCGGAAGTCAACGGCTCACCATCAACGGTGTTCACCAGATTTTTAAGTATTGTCAACGCGGCGCCATTCACCTGCAGGGAGAAGCTGCGGTCGTTCTCCGACAGAATTTTTCCGATAAAAACGGTACCGTCAAGAAGTAACAGTTCCTTCTTCCCGTCACTGCGCGGCGCACGTTTTTTCGGTACCGTATTCCTGTCCATCGGCGGTACCGGAGAAACCCTCTGACCGGTTGAACCGGTACCCCGGACCGGCGCCGCTGCTGACGAAGACGAACTACCTGACCGCACAACCTGTTTTGTCCGAAGGGTGCCACTGGTAACCGTAGTAGCAGCAAGTGGCGGAACCTTTTGTACCGGTTCTGAATCGGCAGTATCGGTTGATGGCCTAATTCGTGGAGAAGCCTGCGGAACATCGCCCGAACCGGTTTTCCGTGGAGGAGCCGTTACCATGCTCTGTTGTCCGGCGGAATCGGGAGAGAGCGGGCTCGGCAATGAAACCGTTTTATCGATTACCGGTGCACCGGGAGAGGCTACAGACGATTTTCTTACCTCATACCGGAATGAAGCCGTATCGGGGTTCGGTTGTTCATATGGTTGTTGTTCGGGTTCTCTTTTTCCGCGACTCACTCCCATACCGGGTGTTCTGAGCGGCCGGATGAAACTGATCGATTCGTCAACCGGAGCGGAATCGGATGGTACTACTGACGCTTCTTCGGACGATTGCTTCCCGGACACGGAATCGGGAATTCTTCCCGCAGAATTATCGGCGGCCGTATCGGGCGATATCGGTGCATCTCCTGAAAGTGTCATCACCTGGATACGAGATTTCACCGCGGATCGTTGCCCCACGACCTTCGTGTCCGAAGACCGGTTCTCCACCGGGTTCGCACTCCGAGTATCCGTCACTCGAGCGGCATCCGCACCCTGCTCGTTTTTTGTTGTCTGAACAGCAACCGTGGTACCGGTTACCGTACTCCCCGAAGGTGCTGCGACGGAACCGTCTGACCCGACGTTTTCATCACTTCCGATACTTGCCGGAGCTATCGGTCCCGACCGGTGCCGTTTTTTTTCTGCAGAAGCGGATCGCCGCCCCGCAATACGCGTTGACTTTTCAGATGAACTCGAGGCGGTGGAAGACGACTGCTTCGCCGGCGCCGTAAAATCGACATCGGATTTTTTCGCTCCGGCCATCCTGATACCGCTGCCGGTACTGTCGATGGAGGTGATGACGTTTTTGAAAACGGTGATCGGACTGCTTTCAGTTTCCAGAACCAGTAACCGCTGATTCTGACTGATCGGTTTACCTTTGATAACCGTTCCGTTTTTCAGGGTAACCACCCAGGGCCGTTGGTCCGGGATCATATTCGCAGCGATTGGAGCGGATGTGCGTTTTTTCTGAACAGATTCATCCAGAGGCCGGAGTCCGGTTACGGTATTGGAAGAAAGCGGTATGAATGAATAGGGTTTGCCGTCAATCGCGACTACCGATTCCTTACGGATTTTCAATTCACCGGAATCGGATTGCAGAATAAATTCCTTCTCCTGTTCTCCGGACAGTACCCCTTTATAACGGTCTCCGTTTCGCAGTCGCAGTTCCACTCCGAACGATTCAAGCACCAGTAAAACAACACAAAAAAAACCAGCGTACTGTCTCATTAATCAGCATTCCAGTCAAATGTACGTACAACACTCAGCGGGAAAAATCCCATTTTTGCTGTTTAACCGGTTAGAGATCCATTTTAACCGCTCGAATGGATTGTCAGAACTATTGCCGGAAGTGAGCGGAAATGAATGATGTCTCATCATAAAATACACTGATTCATCCCGAAATACCACCTGAGGTACCGTGTACCGTACAATCCCGACACACGACCGGAAATTACGTTTCAATGTATTTTTAATCAGAAATTGTTTTTTCAGATTACCGGTACACCTGAAATCGAACGCGACAATCGTTTATGAAAATCATCGACTTCCATACACATCTGTTTCCGGATGATCTTGCGCCGCGGGTCATTGAACAGATATCGGCGGATACTCCCGAAGGACGAAGCTTTACCGATGGAACAATCGACGGACTCAGGGCATCAATGCAGAAAAGCGGTATCATCCGTTCGGTCATCCTTCCGGTCGCCACGAAAGCGGAACAGGTAAGTACCATCAATGCTTTTCAGGCGACCCTCGACCGGGCCGTATTCATTCCCTTCGGCGCACTTCATCCGGATATAGAAAAGTTTGGAGAAGTGGTCGGTTTTCTGCAGCAGCACCGAATCGGAGGTGTAAAGCTGCATCCGGAATATCAGAATTTTCAGATCGATGTCCCGGAGCTTTACCCGCTTTACGGGATGTTTGCCGATGCCGGAATAATCACCGTATTTCATACCGGAAAGGATCCGGGATTTCAGGGCATCCACGCTCCCCCGTTGGCAGTAAAAAAGGTCGCGAAAGCATTTCCACGCCTCAAAATCGTGGCGGCACACATGGGCGGATGGGGTATGTGGAATGAATCGTATGAGGAATTGTGTGGAATACCGGTATATCTTGATACTTCCGCAATCTTCGGAAGTATCGACCCGGCACTGTTCGTTCGGATGCTTAAAAAACATGGAAGCGAACGGGTTCTCTTCGGCAGTGATTCACCGTGGATAGATCAGCAGGCGGCATGCCGATGGATTGAACGACTCCCGCTTTCCGGAAATGATCTGGAACGGATATTTTACCGGAATGCGGAAGTGTTGCTATCGGAAATAAATTGCTGACATCGGCGAAAAATCAAACGGAAGCATTCGGGAGATCTTTCAACCGTTTTATGGCACCATCGTGAGAAATGGAATGATGTTTGCCTTCTTTCCCGTAATGCAAGAGTACTTCATCGGTATGATGAAGACGACGTGCAAGTTCCCGTGCAATGTTCAGAATAAGCAGGGAAAAAAGCGCTTTGTTTTCATCAAACAGCTGCATCAGTACCTGCCGCCGGAGAACCATCAGGGTGGCATCTTCGACGACCACCGCCGAAGCACTGTGCATCTGGATACCGATTACCGATGCCTCGCCGATGCAACTGCCGGGATCGCACTGCATCAGTTCAATCGGTTCATCTTCCATATTAAGAACGATCGCTACCCGTCCTTTGAGCAGAATCAGGATTTCCGTTGCTGGAGTCCCTTCTTCAAGAATAATCTCACCGATTCGTGCCTCAACCAGTGCACAGTTGGAACAGACATTCAGCAGATCATCATGAGAAAAACCGGAAAATATCGTGACATTCCCGAGTCTATCGAGCAGATCTGCAGTAGTCAAAGTAGTACAGGGTTTCATCGTTGGTTTCCTCCGGCATCATCACCCTATTTTTAGATAAGTATATCATGCTGCAAACCCGCTTAGCAAAATTCCCGGCAAATTAATATTTTCTGATGCATGACATGATAATTCACTATTGCACCCTACCATAGATTCCGGATGTATCATGGGACTTACCGCCGGTATTATCGGACTTCCCAACGCGGGGAAATCAACGATATTCAATGCGCTTACCAGTGGCAGTGCAGCTGCTGAAAATTATCCGTTCTGTACCATCGAACCGAATCACGGGATTGCGGCAATTCCCGATCCACGTCTGGAAAAGATCACCCGATGTATTCCAACCGGCAGAGTGGTGCCGGCATTCCTGGAACTGGTTGATATCGCAGGTCTGGTGAAGGGTGCATCTCACGGTGAAGGGTTGGGCAACCAGTTTCTGGGTCATATCAGAGAAGCGGACGCACTGCTCGTTGTCATACGCTGTTTCGAATCTTCCGATGTGGTACATGTTGACGGAGAAGTCAATGCGGTAGGTGATGCGGAAATCATTGAAACCGAACTTATCATAAAGGATCTTGAAACGGTTGAGCGGGCCTGTTCCCGTATCACAAAAGCCGTACAAACGGGAAATAAGGATCTTGCAGTCAAAGCGCGGGTTCTTGAACGTTTAAAAGATATGTTGCAGCAGGGTGTTACCGCACGGCAGTCGATACCCGATCAGGAAGAACGCAAACTGGTATACGACCTGCATCTTCTTACTGTAAAACCGGTACTGTATTGCGCAAATACCGGCGATAGTACGCCGACACATGGTGAACAGCGGCAGATTGATGCGCTCAATGCCCATGCCGGTAAAACAGGTGCAGGGTTCCTTCCGCTTCGTGGAAAAATCGAGTCGGAAATCATCCAGCTGTCCGCGGAGGAGCGTGAAGAATATTACCGGATGCTGGGGCTTTCCGAAAGCGGCCTGACCGGACTCGCTCATGCGCTCTATCGACTGCTCGACCTGCAGACATTCTTTACCGTCAACGAAAAGGAGCTGCATGCATGGCCGATTGGAAGTACCGGAACCGCACTCGACGCGGCCGGTACGGTACACTCTGATTTCGCCAGCGGATTCGTACGGGCCGATGTATATAATGCAGCGGACCTTGAGCAGTTGGGCTCGGAAAATGCACTGCGGGCTGCCGGTAAAATACGCTCGGAGGGACGTGAGTATAAGGTCCGCGACGGCGACATCCTCTTTTTCAAAGCAACTCCCTGACACGTAAACGGAAAGACGGTCACACCGATGAATACACTTTTCAGATTATATCAGTGGTTTTTATGGAATGTCCTGACACGGATGTTTTTCGTGAATTTGTTTCTGAAAAACGCCTTTCCATTCCGCTCCACCTCCGGGTCACAACCGTTTCCGAAAGCTCCGTTTCTTGTCGTCGCCAACCACGGCACCTTCTTTGATCCCTGGATTATCGGCAATTTCTCCCTTTCACCACTGGGAATCATGACTAATGATGACGGATTCCGTGACGGCATAATTACCAAATGGTACCTGAAGAGCATCGGCGCATTCCCCAAAAAAAAAGGATCGACCGATTACCGTGCCATGAAAAAGACCCTTTCCCTGCTTAAAAACGGTGTTCCCGTGTGCATATTCCCCGAAGGGCAGACCACCTGGGATGGTGAAACACAACTGCTATTTACGGGTATAGAAAAACTGGTCAAACGGGCGAAATGCCCGCTCGTGACGGTACGGCTGCAGGGTAATTTTCTGATGAAACCATGGTGGGCAAACAAAAAACGCAACGGCAGGATACTGACCACCGTTACCGTTCACACTCCGGAAGCGATCGCGCAACTTTCCGACAAAGACCTCTTCAACCTCATCAAGGGTTCAATCTATCAGAATGATATCAAAGACCCGGATAACATCGCTGCCGCATTCTCCGGAACTGATTTAGCCGAGGGACTCGAACGGTTTATATGGATCTGCATGAACTGTGGCGTGGAAGATCGGCTTGAAACGCACCGGAACCGGATTACCTGCGGCAGTTGCGGGAGTTCCTGGGAAATGGATGCCCACTGCCGACTTACCCTGCCCATTTCGGAGGGAACGTCGTGCAACGATCTCAAAGACTGGGCGGACCTACACAAATCCCGGGTAAAGGAAACTATCGCGAAAAGAGCCGACCTGCTGACGACCAGTGAACAGGTGGTACTGCAGCAGGAAAACAGGCAGCAGGTTTTCACCAATACCGACACCGGCACCCTGCTACTGGAACCGGAGCGGCTCAGATTCAAAGGGACGAACGTTGATCTGCACTGGCCTGTAGCGGAAATAGAGGACTATGTGATCCAGAAGAAGGACATATTTGAATTCCGTCACGGGAAACAATATCAGCGTTTCGTTTTTTCAGGAAAAAGTCCTATGAAATGGATTTACTACCTCAGATACCTTAAAGGGTTCGAGAAATGTGAAGCGCAGGGACATCTGTAGTTTCCCCGGCGCGGTACGAACCCATTTTTCCACTCAAATCCGGAGACTCCGCTGCAGATTCCGGATTCAGCCTTACTTGCCCATGTCCTGAAATATCAGCTACACCAACCTGTTGAAAACCTGAACAATCCTGTATTTAAATGCAGCCCTCTGACACCGGATTATTTGATTTTAAAAAGGATTACTGATTTTTCCATGTGGTACTGTTTTTGCTTTCCGTTTGTTTTATATACATGAACAACTGCTACTTCAAATCACAAAAAAAGACACGGTCAGACAATAGCAACCTTTGACAAGCATCAGGAGATACGGATGAATACGAAATCAAGTGTTAAAAACCGCCTTTCATTACCCGTCAGAACCGCTCTTCCGTTGAAAATCAAAGGATTCATAACGAAAAAGGATTTTCATCATTTCTCAGATCTTCACGGAGAGGAATATTTCACCAGCCACTACAACATTGAATGCAAACGCTCCGAACGTTCGGGTATCCCCTTCCTGCTTCTTCTGGTGAATGTGGCGAATCTGACGAGTGCCGGAGTGCACCGGTTCCTGACTCCGATCGAAAAGGTGCTCGCAGACAATAAACGGGAATACGACCATATCGGCTGGTACGAAACCGGAAAAATCATCGGAATTATTTTTTATGATTTTGCCCATTCCGATGCGCGTGTAATCCATCATCGTCTTCTCGAGTCACTCCGGATGTCCATCGGTCATGCTCCCACCGGTATGCTTTCACTCTCACTCTACCGTATTACCGGTACTATCAGAGAACGCGTCGCCACAACGGATGAATACGGCGCCCCGCGACTGGAAACCAGCTCAACGGTGTTCTATCAGTCAAGTTTTAGAAAACGAACCGTTGATTTTTCAGGTGCACTTTTCGGCATCCTGTTTTTTACACCAGCATTCATCATCATTGCACTCTTCGTGAAAATAACCTCAAAAGGCCCCGTGCTTTTCCGGCAGAACAGGGTGGGAAAAGACGGAAAACTGTTCACCATGTACAAGTTCAGATCGATGTATGTCAACAATGATGAAGCAGCACATCGGGAATACATGGCCAAACTGATCAAAGGGCAGATTGAAGGAGAAACCGGAAAAAACGGCGAAAGAATTTTCAAACTCACCAGTGATCCGCGCATTACTCCCGTCGGTCGCTTTCTGAGAAAAACGAGTCTGGATGAAATTCCCCAATTCTTCAACGTCCTTAAAGGAGATATGTCGCTGGTCGGCCCCCGCCCGGCCCTGGGATATGAAGTGGATCAGTACGATCTCTGGCATCGCCGGCGGGTAATCGCGAAACCGGGAATAACCGGTTTCTGGCAGCTCAACGGCAGAAGTCTGACCACATTTGACGGAATGGTGAGAATGGATATTAACTATATCGAAAGGAGTACGCTCCTTTCGGATCTCATTCTTATCTTCAAAACACCCTTTATTCTTCTTGGCGCGAAGGGTGCCTTATGAGATCAGAAGTGAGTGTACTGCACTACGCCTGATATAAACCGGGATACAATTCCTTTAAAACCGGCATTCAGATCTTCTTCACTTTCCTAACGGGTCGGGTAGTGTGATTCAACACTCCTCCGTGCAGGCGTATCGCTTCGTGGGGGCACTGCTCGGCACACCGGTAACAGCGGATACACCAGTCATAATTGATAACCGGTCCTTTTTTTCATTCAAAACCGATAACGTGAAGTGATTTTCGAACGGCAGTAAGCACTTCATCCCGTTCATATGAATCACACGTAACCGCCGCTACCGCATATGCACCTGGGCCTTCGCCCGGGGATTCATCTTTTTATCGACAGTAGCTGACGAGGTTTCCGCATGAAGAACGGATGCGACTCTGTGGAAAGGCCACATGACGATCATCGCGATCGTGATACAGCACTGCTGAAGGAAAGTTTGTCGGTGATACGGAATGGAATCCATACTTCTCCCTCCGTTTCAAAAAAAGATACCCTGCTTACAACCCTTTTACGGTATCGACGAGATACGCTCTGAACTCCTCCGAAAACTCCTTGCGCTTGAGTCCGTATTGGACAATAGCTTTAAGATAGTCCATTTTACTGCCGATATCATATCGTTTTCCCTGCAGCACACAGGCGTAGAATGACTCCCGCTGAAGCAGAAGTGACATCGCATCGGTTAACTGCAACTCGTTGTTCTTACCCGGTTTTGTCGCGTCAATCGCATCAAAGATCGACGGGGTGAGAATATAGCGTGCGGAGAATGCAAGATTGGAGGGGCTTTTATCAACATCCGGCTTTTCGACCATCTGGTTGATACGCCACAGTCCTTCAGAAATTTCATCACCGCCGATTATCCCGTACCGGGACACTTTCTCCCGCAGCACCGGTTCCACCGCCACCACCGACTGTTTATACTGTTCGTAAATATCGATAAGCTGCTGCGTTGCCGGTATAACCGTATCCACAAGGGAATCACCAAGCAGTACGGCGAACGGTTCGTTACCGACATGCCATCGTGCATACCTGATCGCGTCACCGAGTCCGTTCATCTCCTTCTGCCGGATAAAATGGATATTCGCCATATCACCGATATGACGGATTTCGTTGTACAGGTTTTTATCCTCTTTCTCGTCTAAAAGCGCTTCGAGTTCCCAGTTGCGGTCGAAATGATCCTCGATTGCGCGCTTTCCTTTACCGGAAATAATCAGGATATCCTCGATGCCGGAATCAACCGCCTCCTGAACCACGTATTGTATCGTTGGTGTATCGATGATCGGCAGCATCTCTTTGGGCTGCGCTTTGGTTGCGGGGAGAAAACGGGTTCCCAAACCGGCGGCGGGAATAACGGCTTTTTTAATCATGAAGGTGTCCTCCGGTTAAAATACGAACGGCTTGATGACGCGTGCCTTGACCTTTTTCATTTCGATAATAAGTTTTGTCAATGTTTCATTATCTTTGTAAAACCCGACCACCGAACCTCCCGATCCGGCGAATTTCGCCGATGCTCCGCAGGCTCGTGCGGTATCGATGAGTTCCAGATTGCTCGCCGATATGCGCATGATTTTCCGGCGCAGGTCAAAATTCCTGTTGATGAGGACGTTCAATCCTTCAATATCGCCTTCGACAAGTTTCGCTTTACCCTGATCGGCAAGAGAAGCGATCTCCTGCAACGTTTCGATAACCTCGGTGTCTCCCTTGTCGTACCGGGTGCGGATGTCGTTGAGCACCGTACCGGAGACCTTTCCCAACTCCACCTTATAGGCGATATACAGGTTGTCGAACACCCCGGGATCCAATCGTTCATACCTGCCGTGTCCGGTCGATTCAATCGCGGAACGATCAAAATCCATATACACGCACCCTTCATACGCCTGAATGACCCGGTCCTGCAGCCCCGCATTGATCCCGAGTTCCTCCGATTCCGCTTTAAGTACCACCGAAGGAAAAAGTTCAAGGGGAATTTCAACATCGTAAAACCGTGTCAATGCACGCATCGTTGCCGTAATGATTGCACTCGATCCCGCCAGTCCTACCTGCCGCGGAATGGTTGAATCATATCGGATGGTGAAATTTTTATTTTCCAGACGAATACCATTGCTGCTGCAATACCCGGAGAAAGTCTTGATGGCAGCTTTGATCAGGCGGTCACCACCATAGTAGCCGTGAATTTTCACCCGCTCAATGAGAGCATAAATACTTTTATACGTATTTATATCCTGCTCCTGCGGTTCGATTCTCAGCTCAGGGCTTTCATAAAGGGTGATATGAGCGCCAAAATTTTTCACCGTGATCGAGATGGTTTTTCCGAAATAACCATCAGATGGATTGCCGAGCAATCCCGCCCGGGCATACGCGCGTGTTTCTATAATCAAGCGTAACTCCGCACGGGTTGAGACGTAAAAAAAGGAAACACCGATCGATTAAAATACATCCCGTCGTATTCAGGCGCTATCCGTCCTGTCACGGACACTCCTGCTCCTCCTTGATAACTGTTTTAATCCGAAACCGTTCCCTTTTCTGCGGACGATATTCAGGACAGTCATTACTCACGGAATGAATACACTATTATCCCCGGACGCCCCCTCTCCATTCCACACCGGCTCATCCCCCGAAGGC
>JAFGHA010000211.1 GCA_016930275.1 Chitinispirillaceae bacterium | reverse complement strand
CGGCAATCGCCCGCAGGGCCTCTGCCACCCTGGTATACTCATCCTTCGAGAAGACGTCGATCCGTTCGAGCGCTCCGGCCCAGGCGATACTCCCCGCAATATCTTCATCGACGAGTGTCTGATCGAACGGCAGCGAATTATTGAACCGTTCCATAAGAGAATCGGAGGGTTTCGAGAATCGGCCGTCCCACATTTTCATACTTCAATTCCTTTCACCTTCATCTGCAGGTTCGTTTTTCCGTTCCACTCATTCTGATCGACCGTATAGGCAACGGAAAGCGAGGAAGCCGCACGCACCTCCCTGAGCCGGTCACCGAAATTGAACGCGATCGCGTCCATGGCGATCCCGTCTTCCGCAAGCAGCATTTTGAGATGCGCGGTTCCCGCCATTCGGGGAGAGGTCCGGTTCGTGACATTCCGGGTGAAAAAGACCGGACGCATGTTACCGGGACCGAAGGGTTCCATCTGTTTGAGAATACGGTAGATCTTCGGCGTGATCGCGGGGATGGGAAGTTCCGCGTCGGCCTTGACCACCGGGATGAATGCGTCGTGAGGCACCATTTCGCGAACCACACCGTTGAACCGCTCCCGGAACGGTTCTATATTTCCGGTTTTAATCGTCATTCCCGCTGCGGCGGCATGTCCTCCGTACCCTTCGAGCAGATCCGCGCATTTGTTGAGTGCGTCGAGAAGGTGCAGTGCCGGTATGCTCCGGCCGCTGCCGCGGGCATACCCGTCGGGCCCAATGGCGAAAAGAATGGTCGGCCGGTAATACCGTTCGACCAGTTTCGATGCGACGATACCTATAACTCCCGCATGCCAGCTCTCGTCTCCGATGACGATTCCCGCATCCTGCAGTTCATCGCCGTTTTCTTCAACCCACCGGTAGGCCGACTCCGCCACGGCGGCATCGATTTCACGCCGTTCGAGATTGACCGCCTTGAGCCGTGCCGCCAGACGCTGCGCTTCCTGCGCATCATCGGTGAGCAGCAGTTCCACGCCGGCCGTCGGATCGCCCAGCCGGCCCACGGCGTTGATACAGGGGGCGAGCTGAAAAACGACCGGTGCGGTGGAGAGCGTTTTTCCCGCCAGCCCCTGCTGTTCGATAAGCGCCCGCAGACCGTGATGCGGGGTCGTTGACATCTGACCGAATCCGATACTCGCGATGACACGGTTCTCTCCGGTGAGCGGCACGATATCAGCGGCAGTGCCGAGTGCCGCGATGTCAAGACAATCACGCCAGATCGTGTCGTCGGCACCCCGGTGCAGAGCAAGCGCCTGACAGAGTTTTAGCGCGACTCCCACACCGGCGAGATATTCGTACGGATAGGAGCAGCCGGGTATTTTCGGATCGAGCACCGCGAGGGCAGCGGGAAACTCACTATGGACCTCATGGTGATCGGTGACGATGCAATCAAGACCGAGACAGTTGGCGATCGCGACTTCACTGCAGGAGCTTATGCCGCAGTCGACGGTAATCATAAGCGTGGCACCTTCACGCGCGAGTTTTCGCACGCCGTCTTCGGATACGCCGTAACCTTCACGCAGACGGTTCGGGAGATAGTAGGAACAGTCAGCGCCGAGACGTCGCAGCACCCGCAGCATCAGGACGGTTGCAGTAATGCCGTCGACATCGTAGTCGCCGTACACGACGATCTTTTCGCGGGTATCGATCGCACGCCCGATTCGTTCGACCGCGCGTTCCATCTGTTCGAAAAGAAACGGATCGTTGAACTGCTCAACCGACGGCCGGAAAAACGTCTTGCAGGAATCGTAGCTGGTGAGTTTACGAACGACCAGTACGCGCGCTACCGCTTTCGGCACCGAAAGTTCTTCGGCAAGCTGTTCCACCACCGCATCATCGGCGTTACGCAGCGTTATGCGTTCCTGCACGCGGGAAAGACCGCTCATGCCACCCCTGCTCCCCCGTCGACCGGCCGCTCGGGCGATACGATGACGAGCGATCCGTCGGCGTTCTTCGCAGCAAGCACCATTCCCTGTGACGTTTCGCCGAAGAGTTTCGCCGGCTTGAGGTTCGCGACGATCACCACCTGTTTACCCACCATCGACTCGGGAGTGTAGTGCGCAGCCAGCCCGGCGACGATCTGTCGTTTTTCGCTGCCGAGTTCCACCTGCAGCTTCAGCAGCTTTTTGGATTTCGGAATCGCCTCTGCGGCGACGACCATCGCGACTTTGAGCTGCACGTTACCGAAGGTATCAATGTCGATGAGCTGTTCTTCGGGAACCGGGGGTGTTTCGGGATCGTTCTTTCCCCCGCCGAACACCGGTTCGAGATCAGCGGCTTCAAGCGGTTGCACCAGCTTTTCGGTCACGCCCAGCGGTGCACCGCGAAGTGAAAACCGGTAGTCGTCCCAGGTGAGCGGTGTTCCGAGTTTCGCCTCGATCCGCGAAGCGAGCACCGGTACTATTGGCGTGAGAAACACCGCAAGGGCCTTCATGAGATTGACACAGGTCACCATGACCGTTCCGGCCGCCTCGGGAGCGGTTTTAATGAGTTCCCACGGTTTGCTGTCCTGATAGTACTTATTCCCCAGATTACCGAGCGCATGAATTTTTTCGACCGCGAGTTTGAATTCGCCGCGATCGAAATGTGCGGCGATCTCTGGCCCGTTTTTCGCCACTTCGGCGGCAATCGTTTCGTCCCAGGGTGCGTCGGGAACCTTTCCTTCGAACGAGCGGTCGCAGAACACCATCGTCCGGTGATGCAGGTTACCGATGTTGTTTGCCAGGGTAGTGTTGACCCGTGAGATAAACTCGTCTTTACTGAAATCGAGATCTCCCGAGTTGGGCATCAGCTTCGAGCCGTAATAGAACCGCAGGAATTCCGACGCCTGCGGATGCCGTATCTTCTCGAGGAAATCACGCGCGAGAATGAACGTTCCGCGCGTCTTCGACATTTTCTCGCCCTGCACGGTCACGAATCCGTGAATGAAGAACCGTGACGGCAGATTGATAGATGAACTCCGCAGCATGACCGGCCAGAAGAGCGTGTGAAAATAGACGATATCCTTGCCGATGAAGTGCACCACCTCGGCAGCGGCGTCCTTCGCCCAGAACTCATCGGTTGACCTGCCGTTATCGGCGCACCATTTATCGGTTGACGAAATGTAGCCGATCGGCGCGTCGAGCCAGACGTAGAAATACTTGTCGGTCGTACCGGGAATCGTGAATCCGAAATAGGGACCGTCGCGGGAGATGCACCATTCGCGCAGTCCCTCATTGATCCAGGTAGTGACGAAATTGCGCATGTCGTCCTGCAGAGTGCCTTCCCGGCCGATATAGTCGCGCAGGAAATCCTCACATTTGGCCAGTTCCACGTAGAAATGGGCGGAACGGCGCAGTTGCGGGGTATTGCCGCAGATGATGCACGCCGGTTCGATCAGGTCGGTGGGATCGTAGGTGGCACCGCACGATTCGCACACATCGCCGTACTGTTTTTCCGCTTTGCATTTCGGACAGGTGCCGGTTATAAAGCGATCGGGAAGAAACCGCTTGTCGTGATCACAGTAATACTGGTCGATCTCTTTTTCGATGATCAGACCGTCTTTCCGGAGATTCTCGTAGATGAGTTCCGCATACCGCCGGTTTTCCGGGGAATTGGTGGTATAGAAGATATCGAAACCGATATTGAATCCCGCATAATCCCTTTTATGGCTTTCATAGGCACGGGCGATGAGCGTTTCGGGGGTTATATTCTGCCGCAGTGCGGAAAGTTCGATCGGTGTTCCGTGCGTATCGTCGGCACAGACATAGACAGCTTCGTTCCCGCAGAGCTTCTGAAACCTGACGAAAATGTCGGTCTGCACCGCTTCGAGCAGATGGCCGAGATGAATATCCCCGTTGGCATACGGCAATGCCATGGTAACCAGCAGCCTTTTCTTAGGCGACATGTTCGATTTTCCCTTTCCTGAGCTCTTCGGGAGAGAGCCATTCCTGCCCGGTTTCCTTGAAGTACACCAGCGCCTTCCCCTCGAAAATATTGATGTAGTTGACGGTTCCCGTTTTTCCTTCGAGCGTGATCTGACTGCCCGGCGGCGGAAAATCCTTGAATATTTCCTGATACATATCGTCCTCGTACCGCAGGCAGCAGAGCAGGCGTCCGCAGTTTCCCGATATCTTGGAGGGATTGAGCGCAAGCTGCTGGTTCTTCGCCATTTGCGTGGTGATCTGTTCGAATTCGTTGAGAAAGGCACTGCAGCACTGTTTACGTCCGCAGATACCGCACCCGCTGATACGTTTCGCCTCGTCGCGCACGCCGATCTGCCGCAGTTCGATACGGGTACGGTAAATGGAGGCAAGCTCCTTCACCAGCTCCCTGAAATCAACCCGCTGGGCGGCGGTGAAAAAGAACGTCAGTTTGCTGCCGTCGAACTGCAGTTCAACGTCGACCAGTTTCATGTCGAGATTGTAGTGACGGATTTTCTCCTTGCAGATCTGAAAGGCGCCCCGTTCCTTTTCCTTGTTCTTCTCGTGGATTTCAAGATCGTTTTCGACCGCCATCCGGATAATACTGCGGGTTTCGCCTTTGCCCCGTTTGAGTTTGACCAGCGATCCCACCAGCGACGCCTTGCCGAGATCCTGTCCGCGCTCCGCCTCGACCACGACGAAATCACCCTCGGCGATCTCGAGATCGTTGCGGTTGCGGTAGATGGCCCGCCGCTCTCCCTTGAATACGACTTCGACGACTTTACTGTTTTTTCCCATGCAGTATCTCCATGATGTTATTTGCAAAATTGATAAGAATCAGTGAAATATTGGCCCTCGCTCTGATCTGACCGATCGCGGTCTCGCAATTGCGTACCAGCTCTTCCACCGGACGGGGGGAACTGATTCCCGACAGTGCATTTTCGGGTAAACCATCGCCTGAAATATACTTTCCAGAGGAAGGAACCATTCCTAAAAAAGAATTTCTGATCCCCTGCATCAGTCTGATGAACAGCGATTCATAGGTTTCGAAATCACCCATGGCACTGATTTCATCGATTTTCGCGAAGACCGCCTGCATGTCACCCGCCGAAAGCGAACTCCAGAACCCGGCCGCGTACCGGTCGTCATCGGACTGTGCCTTCCGGAGTTCCCGCCAGGCGCCACCGATCGAGCCGCAGTGGGTCACTCCGGCAAGACGGCTGTCGTCTTCGGCAACCCCGTACCGTGTAATAAGTTCGGCTTTCACCGTTTCCGGCGGCAGCACCCCGAACCGCAGCAGCTGACACCTGGAAACGATCGTCGGCAATACCGCATGCACCCGTTCAGTGCAGAGAATGAGCAGGGTATCTTCCGGAGGCTCCTCGAGTGTTTTGAGCATCGCGTTCGCCGATTCCTTGTGCATGCTCTCCACACGGTCGATCAGAACGATGTTCTTCCCCTTCTCGACGGTACCCCGGCGGATTGCATGGGTAACCTCGCGGATCCAGTCGACGGGTATCGTGGGTAACGTGGTAAATTCAGGCAGCAGGTAGGGATCGGCGATCCGTTCCTTCACCCGTTCACCGAATTCGTTCCACCCTTCCTCGGTTATCCTGCCGTCGCTTCCCTTATGCTCTTTCTGTAGAGAAAGTGGCATGACCACGTGAAAATCGGGATGCGAAAAGCCGAGTACCTTTCTGCAACCGTCACACACACCGCAGGGTTGCGCTTCCTCACTCCGGCAGAGTAAGGCCATCGCCAGATCGAGTGCCGCGGCAAAGGTACCGGTACCGGTCTCACCGCAGAACAGGTAGGCGTGACCGAGCTTCTCTTTCACGAACGCCGACGCGAGCACTTCCTTGATACGCTCCTGCCCGGCCAGCTGTTTCCATTGGAGTTGTTTCATCGGGTGTTGTCCGTAGGAATAGAAAACGTTGAGTCACTATAATAGAAATGTATAAAATACGAAGCGGATGCGTTTTAACGAAGGGTTTTGTTGTTGCTGGGGTGTGGGAGAAGGAAGAATTCAGAATCCAGGAGTCGGAATGTCGGAACAAACCAAAAAAGTTCAGAATTTGATTATAAATCTCGGGGTCTACATCGGAATCGGGATCGTCTTTAATTCCTGCTTTTTTCGATATGGATTTGTATATCAATTTCGACGCCGGATCACCACTGAAACGCCACAGCCCTCCTGCCGAGAATATAGTCGTCAAAAATAACCCGTGCCGGATTTCCGGGCATTCCGAGGCACACATGCAGCGGCAAAAAATGTTCTTCTCGCGTATGACAGAACCGCGCATGCGGAGCTTTTTCCCATTCAATCAGCTTCCGTTACCGCTCTGATTTCGCAAGCTTTCCCGTGCACACTTCAATCAGCCATTCCTGAAATTCATCGTTTCTGTGCTCGGGTTTGTCTGAAGTACCGAATGAGAACTCACGCATGTTGTGGAATGAGAATCCCGAACCGACAATCAGTATGTTCTCCTCAAGTAACCACTTGAGAGCATTGCCCACGATCCCGTACTCCGGCAACATGGCCCCGGATTCCTTGAGTATTTCACAAAAAAGTGTTCATTTCAAAAACCGGAAGCGTTATATAAGTGAAAACCGGCATGCTGAACAGTACACTAATAACGGAGGAGGATGTATGTTGCTGAGAAACATTGCGTTGTTAACAATTATTGTCGGGCAGGTGGCGGTTTATGCCTGTCTGGGGCCGGAAAATGTTTTCGGCATTAATTTCACTGACGGAGAATCGATCGATACGAACGCCATTGAGGGCCTTGGGGAAAAGGATATCAATTATTACAAGAATAAAAATGAGGAACACTGGGTAAAATACTCTTTCCGCAGTCATTGGAATTCATCAATAATGGTTGAAGTAATGAAACTTACCCCTCCTTCTGTGAACGAAGTCGGATCGCTCTCATTTACCATCGACACCTCTGTTGTGCCCCTGGCTGGTTTTCCGTTCGAAACATGCGTGCGAACCGAACTGGACTGGCTGGTCGAGGCCGGGGTGGTGGCGATGGATCGCCTCATACGTGAACAAATTGAAAAAGCCTTTGAGGAGTATGCCGATTCGATTTTGGGAGAAGCCGGTTTCTATTGGACGAAGCAGGAAATGGTATTGCCCAATTATGCAGCAATTACGAAGGAGGGTATTGTTGTACCGGCACAGGGATGCGGGGATATTGCATTCGCCCAAACCGATCTTCCGCCCCAACCGCTTGACATTGTGGTTCGTATTGTCACGAAAGATACGAAAACATTTTCGAGGGGATATGTCGCTGCCGGTCCGGATCATTCGACAATGCTTGTTGTCGATATCTGTGGTCGCATGCATCGACAGCAGGGACCGGCAGGATTGATGTCGCACCCATCGGGTATTCTGCTGGGATTCGACCGCCGTTCGGGGGCCGTGAAAAGGGTGGTAACGCTGCCGTAAACCAGAAAGAATTTTTTCTATAAGCGGGAGCGAACCGGATCGATTGATGTGTGTTGTTTACACCGGGTGTTCGACGTTACCGACAACTGCCTGTCGCCATTGTCAATGGTGGTGACCGGCAGTTGTCGTATTTTTACCGACCGATAATCTGCGCTTCGCCCATTGGCATTTCATGGCGTTCCGGCAGTAACTTATGTTATAATGGAACAAACCATCTACCGTTACGAAAGTTCTGCATAATCATGCGTCACCATCAGGTTATGACCCGTTCGCATCGGTACGCCATGATTCTCTGCATCATGGCGGCATTGCCCGTTTTGGGGCAGATACCGACGGAATTGCTGCTCCTGGGGTGTATCCGTAATGAAACCACATATCAGGAGTATGACGGCATCCATTTAATACTCGACCGGCAGCTTGTCGATATTCCCCGATTTCCACGGATCATTCTTGACACGGCGGCGTATATCGATTCGTTTCCCGACGAGGTGTCGCTTCTCAAAGCGCGCGAGATGAATGCCGCGTATATGATGTGGGGCGTCATCGACAGCAGTGAACCCGGTCCCGGTATTACGATCGACATCCTCGACATGGGGCAGGGATCGGTATCTCAGATACGACTTTCGATAGGCCGAAATGAAGGCAGTGAGGCGATTGCCGGGATGGTGCGGTCGAAGCTGCAGCTCTGGCTGCAGCGTACGACGATGGTGCAGTTGATCGTGACGACGCTTCCAACGGCAGCAGCCGTTCTTCTGGACGATATGATGATAGGATCAACACCCTTCGAAGGAATGGTGGAACCTGGTACCTACCGACTGGAGTTGAAAAAGAAAACATACCCTTCGATTCAAATCCCGGTAAGTTTTATCAGCGGCAATACGTATCACTACGATTTTGCCTTGAATACCGGCGAAAAGAAGGTCGATAAACGTTCGATCGTCAAATGGCTCGGAGTTTCGGTGGCTTGTTTTTGTGCCGGAGGCGTGGCGCATTGGCAACGCTCCCGCGTTCAGGAACACTACCGCGGTGCGACACCGCCGGCCGATTTCGACCGGTTGTACAACCGGGCCGTTGCCTGGGATGTCGGCAGGGATATACTGTTCGCCGCGGGCGGCGCAGCGTTCGGTGTGGTAATAGTAAAGGTTGTCATTAGATGAACAAACAGGCGATTATTCGATACGTTACTCTTCTTTGCGCAGTCTGGTATGTCGCACATTTCCGCTGTGTCCCGCGCGACAACCCGTACGATCCCGCGAACCCCGGTTTTATCATGCCGCAGTTTTCCTGCATGATCCACTTGCGCGACGAGGTGACCACTACGGATGGCGTTGAACATGCAACGATCGTTTTTTTGTACGACAATCGCAGCGATACCGTTATTGCCGATTCCGGCAGCAGCGTCGATATAATGATCGCCGACAACATCGCGGGGAATAAAATCATCGTTCGCATTATATGCGTCGAAGCGCCCACGCATCAATTGAATGAACCATTTGATGTAACGCTTTCGCGGGAAGGCAGAGATACGACGGTTTTATTGCACAACCGAAGCGTACATTCCGTTCCATGGGACACGATCGGAACCCACACCGATACCGACGGGGTCTGCCTTGTATGGCATGCAAGCAATGCCGATCAATTCAAGTATTATCGCGTCATCCGGAAACATCTGGCATCATCCGTCATCGACACCCTTGCAGAAAATTATAAAAAACAGGATACGGTTTTTTACGACCGAACCGTTGAAGAGAATGAAATCTATAAATATTGGGTCTATGCTGTTTCGCTGGATGGCATAAGTATCAAAAACAATGAACTTACCTTAACGATGCCGAACCGGCCACCTTCGCCGTCATCGATCGATTCGATCAAAGCCGATTATTTCACCTGTCTTCGCATTTACTGGAGTGAAAACAGTGACCGTGATTTTCAGCGCTATGTCGTGTATCGCAGCGTTGATTCGGTCGCGTTCGACCCGGTGTATACTGCCACCGACAGGGACGAAACCGACTGGCTTGACACCACGATCGACGAGGCGGCGCGCCGGTACTATTACCAGTTGGCGATCGTCGATGACGGCGGCCTCACTTCCGTCGGCACCATCGTTTCAGGAGTCAACAGAACGACAATCGAGCGAAGCCTGGTCTATATCCATGAAGGCGCTTTTACCATGGGACGTGGCGGTGCAGGTGTACCGCTCAATGAGCAACCCGCACGCGGGGTGTTCCTCTCGTCGTTCCTCATCGATCGTTATGAGGTTACCGTCGGCCAGTATGCGTCATTCCTGAACGACGGGAACGGTATTTACTATTACGACAGCATGGCAAACGTCGGCATACACCGCAACGGGACGATTTTTTCTCCGGACAGCTCGCGTAGCAACCATCCGATGGTGTGGCTCTCATGGAGCGATGCCGACACCTTCTGCAAATGGTCCGGCGGTCATCTGCCGACCGAAGCGCAGTGGGAAAAGGCTGCGCGGGGTGGCGATATGCGTCTGTATCCGTGGGGCAACGGTTTTTATTTTCGACAATCGCCACCCGATTATTTTCTGGCAAACTATATAGCCGGGTATATTTCAGCCGACGATTCGGGATATTCCGACGATGGAGCACGAAATACCGCACCGGTTGGAAATTATGCATCCGGAGTTTCACCCTGCGGACTTTATGACCTTGCCGGGAATGTAAATGAATGGTGCAGCGACTGGTACGGCTCGTATCTACCCTCTGATACCATCAATCCAAAGGGAAGACAACTGGGGTTGGGGTACGTTTATCGCGGCGGCAGTTTTAAAAACTATCCTGAAGAGCTCATGGCAACGTATCGATTCCGTATGGAGCCTGCCGGCCGCAAGGATGATTTGGGATGCAGATGCGTATATGAGTCTTATTGAAAAAACCTGTCCATTTATCGGTCGGGAAGCGTTATAAAGGTAGAAATAATGTCCGGGAAACAACGACATGACAACGAGCATAACGATCCGAATGCGCCGGCCTCCCTGCGGGAAAACAGTGACGACTGGGAACTGGTGCGTCTCTGTCGGAATGATAAAGAGCGTTATTTCCCTTTTCTGATGAAGCGGCACCATGCGCTGGTGGTCAATATGGGATATCGTTTTTTTTCTGATCGAGGGCTGGCTGAAGATATGGCACAGGAGGTTTTTCTCACGGTTTATCGCGAAATCGACCGGCTGCAACCGGGAAAGCAGCCTTTCGTTCACTGGCTCTGCAGGATAACCTCGAATAGTTGCCGTTCGCTCTACCGCAAGCGGAGCAGTGAAAAAAAAGCGATATCTTCGGGTAGAGTGAACTACTGGTTCAAAGATGACGCTGCGGTCTCCGGCGAACGCCTTGACGACGAAACGAAGGCCGCTGTTAACTATGTCAACGATGCCCTGCAACTGATCAGGCCCGATGAGCGGATAGCGCTCATTTTATCGCATGTCGCTGAATGCTCAACTGCACAGATTGCTTCCATGCTGCGGACACCGGAGTATACGGTACGGAGGCTGCTTCGCCGTGCGGAGGAGAAAATGCGTAAATTAATTTCACAACGGACATTGGAACAACATGCGCGACCGTAACAACAATATCGAGCACATCCTGGAAAAAGGATTCGCCCGCCTGCCGGTCGATGATGCAACGACCGCAAAGGCAATCGGAGAGGTTGTCCGATGTGGTAAAGAGGCGCAAAGGGCGCGGAAAATACTACCGCTGCGGCGTATCGAACCACGTCGCAGGTATGCATTTGCCGCGGCGCTGGTGCTTTCAATCGGCACGGGGTACCTGTTGCTGCACGAGCTGTTTTTTCCCCCGGTAATGAAGTTCGTGAAAAGTCCTCTACCTGATGAAGAGTTGCGGTATAATGTAGCGGTAGTTTCGGCCGTAAACGATGCGGACACCGACACGGTGGCATTTCGGGATACCGGCAACGAGTTTTCCACCGACAAGAAGTTGCAATTACTTCTCGCGGTGGGCATAAGAACCCGAACGATTCTTTTTGATCTGTCAAGAATTCAGGTCGAACGGACCGATTCATTGTACACCGTCATTTCACTGCGTCAGGGGGAGATTGCCGTCGATGTCGCTCCCGGCGGCCGGGATACCGTCTCGATCGCTACCGCCTATGGATCGTTTACCCAGCTCGGCACCCGTTTTTCGGTGTCGGCCGATTCGATCCGGGGTGCGACAGCGGAAGTATATCGCGGATCGGTTCGCGTAAGAAGTATCGACGGCCGTGACATTATCCTGAATGCCGGGCAGGCATGGGAAAGCTGCAACCGTGATATCGTAACAACGGTTCATCGAAAAAGGGTCGAACTGGAAGAACTGGGACGGGCATTTACTGATAACAAACTTGAGCATTTTCTTCATCGGGGATCTGATGTGCTGCCGCACTCCACAGCCGTTCCGGAAAAACCACCTTCTCGGAGACGGGTAGAAACATCGGGCCCTGTCGGTTCTGTAATCGATGTTGTGCAATCGATCCGGGCAATGGCCGACCGTGGCGACTATCAGGCTGTCGATTCCGCCGTCGCACGGTTGAACAATCCGGCAATTGCCGATACCGTCGCGGGGATGCTGTTGACATTGTCGCAACGGAAAAAAGAGTTTTTCCGTTTTATTGATGCGCAGCGGCTGCTGGAGGCGGTGGTAAATGCGGTGTCATTCTCACCGACCCGGCGTGAATTTGCATCGGTCCAACGGTATATGCTTCTCAAGACCGGCAATGGCACCCCGTCGGATGATTTGTTAAGGGAGCTCAAACGTCACCGTAAACACTTTATTGAAGGTTCCTTCGGAGAAGACATGGCGGCCGAGGCAATCGCACTGCTTATGTCGATGAAAAAATACGATGAAGCGGTACATGAGATAACTGAGTTCCTGCGACAGTATCCGCACCATCCGCAAAACGATTATTATTGCTATCTGCACGCAAGCACCCTTCGGGAAAACCTACATCGCGATGCGGAAGCGCTCGTTGAGTACCAACGATATATTTCACAATTTCCTCACGGGAAATACGGGGAGGATGCGCTTTACCGGACACTACAGCTCAGCCTGTTGGCACGCGACATGGTAAAAGCCGGGTATTACAAGAAGGAATACATGCGACGTCATCCGCACGGGCGTTGGGTTGGCGAGATCCGGGCGATTGATGTTACGGCGCATCGATAGTCTTTTGCCCTGCACGATGCTTCGTGATGCAGGTTTTAACGTATTTTTGTCTGGAATGGTTTTTAACCCAAGTCCGACACTCAATAAGCTAAACCAGATTTTTTTTGCTTCTTTTAAGTCGGAAACGTGGTTTTCGTTTCAAAAGTGGTTGTAGTGAAGACAAAGTGTCTTGAAATTGACACATGCATATATTTGTTTGTATACATGTATCTTCGCCATATCACAAAAAAATCCAGCGGTAAAAAGCACAGTTACTGGGCCTTGGTAGAATCTTACCGAACCGATAAAGGTGTTCGGCAACGGATTGTCGGGTACATCGGTGATATAACCAAAAAACAGGCGAAGAGTCTGGAACATGCAGAGAGCACGTTGTGTCAGCGGGGGTACTCGCGCGACAGTCGCCCCGATTGCAAACAGGTATGTATCGGGTTGGTGGTGACCCGTGAGGGACTGCCTCTTGGCTATGAAATATTCGCCGGTAACCGGCACGACAGTACCACCGTCGAAGAGATTGTCGAGACAATGGAAAAGTCGTACGGTGCGGCAGATCGTATCTGGGTTATGGATCGCGGCATGGTAAGCGAGAAGAATCTTGCAATGCTTGACCGGCAGCGGACGGCGATATATCATCGGAACCCCAAAGTGTAACCTGAAACATTTTCAACGGTACCTTCTCGACAAGGACTGGCAGATGGTTCATGAGGGAGTTGAGGTGAAACTGTGCCCTTCTCCCGACAATACAGACGAAGTGTTCATACTTTGCAAAAGCCGCGACCGGGCGCTGAAGGAAAAATCGATGCATGACCGTTTCGTAAAACGGATAGAGGCCGGTGTCGAACGATTACGGAAGAGCTGTGAAAAGGAAGCGGGAAAAGATATCTGTGCAAAAATAGAACGACGTATCGGCCGACTGATGCAACAAAACAGCAGAGGTGCATCATTCTTTACCATCCGTACTGAATTTGATCGTCAGAAAAATATGACCGTGCTGAGCGCTGAAAAGAATGACGACGATTCCCACTGGAAACGGATAACCGAAGGTCATTACCTGCTTCGCAGCAACATTACCGACGGGGACCCGAAACAGTTGTGGGAAGCCTATATCCATTTGACCGATGCCGAAGAGGCATTCAAGATCAATAAAAGTGATCTGCACATCAGGCCGGTATGGCACCAGAAAGACGATCGCATCAAGGCACATGTACTGGTATGCTTCATTGCTTTTGTGATGTGGAAAATGTTCGGTCTTATGTGCAAACGGGCCGGACTTGGTGATCAGCCCCGCCGGGTATTCAATGAGTTGAAGAGGATAGCAATGGTCGATGTAGTACTTACGACTGCAGAAGGGAAAGAACTGAAAATCAGAACCGTGCCGCGTCCGGAAAAAACCGTTGCAAACATTACTGTATCATCTGAAACTCACCTTGCCTGAACGACTGACAAAACGAGTTTTGTAGTGAAGATTTTTTGAAAAAAATGGCGAAATCTTCCAGAAATCGCTGTTTAACATCGTTAAGTGTCGAACTTGGGTTAGCGGATCGGTCCTCCCTACCATCCTCCCCTGAATATCATATGAATAGGTGGTAAGGTTACCGAGAGCATCTTTCTCGGTAAGGACATT
>JAFGHA010000210.1 GCA_016930275.1 Chitinispirillaceae bacterium | reverse complement strand
CTTTCCGGAAACCTTGAGCATATAAATTCCCCCTGCGTAACGCCTGACCGGGAACGCAATTGAACCGGACGGCGCACCGCCGGCACTGCATGAGTAAAGCAATTTTCCTTGGATGTCGAACAAGTGAACGTCGTATGGCGTCTGTTCGCCCTCCAGACGGATCGCGCCATCCGCGTATCGTGCGGAAACAGCCGGCGGCCGCGAATTCGAGGTGAATGCCTGATCGATTACCGTTTCATTGTCCAGGGAATACTTTTTGAAAAATTCCCAGGCCAGTTCCCCCTGTTGAATGTCCCTGCTGTGGGACGGGTTATATTCATGAGCGACCCCCGCCATCGAGATGAAGGAAACTTCGCTGCCCGAATCGCAGGGACTCCACGTCTCTTTGGTAAGCTGCGAAACGCCGTTATAATTTCTTTCGTTTTCCGAATTTCCGGGACAATTATACCTGTCGACGAAATGCGCGAGAATTTCATTTCGCACCCTGTTGTAGGGGACAAAATCGTCATCGGCGCCATGCGCCGCAAACACAAGCGGGGGATTCCCGTTAAGGTTTGACGGGGCATAGATATGGTATTCTCTCTGCGTACCGTTGATGGTTATGGTTGCCCTCTCGAACTCGCCGAATGCCGATCGTACAACAACAAGTGATACCATAGCGGATAATAATCTATGGATAGCTTGCCTCCGTTTCATGCGGTATTGCTTCCAAAGGTCCCTCGCGCACAGCGGTATAATAAAAACAGTACCAACGGGACTGGATACACTACGCTGTAAGAATGAACTTGCCACAGCGCCATTCGTTGCAATTATACTACTGCTCGCTATTGAAACCTTTGTAGGGGAAGATTGTATCACGTTTCCTTACGGGTCTTTAATCGAACGATTGCATCATTCACCCTTCCCCATAAAGAACTCTAAACAATATAAAGATACCGATGCTGAAAACCGAGATATTTTCCGTCTAAATTACAATATCCGTGTACATGTTGTACACGGATATAATTGTAAGTGACTGTTATTAAATTAGATAAAATATTAATATATGTTACTTATAGATCATGTATGTACACTAGGCGGGTAATCGCATTTACACTCCTAACTCCTTATTATTTTTTTTAAAAAAGAATAACGGAAGAAACGCAGATGGGCAAAACACCTTCATTTGAAAATCACCAAAGCATCATCGGCTTTTTGATTCATAAAACTTAACTTTATATAATCCGGTGATAGAGCCTTACTGTAGGCTCGCACTTCATCAATCCTGCCGATAAAATTGAAGTCGGTTTTCCCGTTGCCCTGTTTTCCAATATAGGTATTCCGCCCCACTCCGGTATAATTTATGGTCGCATCGAGGTCGGTACGGGTGTTCACCTCTTCTCCGTCGATAAACAGTGTCAATATGTTGGGCTCCATGTTGACGGTAAGTGTTATCAGGTGCCACCCTGTTCCAACCAGGAATCTGCCGGAGAAAATATTATAGAACACGGTGTTCTCAGACTGATGAACAAGACCGTCCGTGCCGTGATCGTTCATCACAAAATCCATTCTGATCATCGCCGCGTCACCAAGAGACAGTATCTCGCTGCCGTCACCCGACACGGAATCCAGTTGCGCCCAGGCACTGAGCGTCAGATTCGGTGGAGAACCGAGCAGCCCAGGAACCATAATCGAATCGTTACCCTTGAACTTTTTACAGGTACCTATTATCCCAATCGTGTCGGTAGCGCTGTTTTCCTCGGCATCATTTCCTCCACCTGTTGCATCTTTACAATCCTGAAGCATGTGCCATACAGCAGTGACACTATCAGCTCCATCAAAAACCGCAGAGCTGTTTGATCCGTTCGACGCGGAGGGATTCCCCCAATACATGGTTATGTACTGTAAGCTGTCGCTTCCATGTACGGTATCGACCTTCACCCATATCTCCGCTCTCTTGTTCACCGTATCAAAGCGTTCAATAGCAAAGGGAAGCGTTGTGCCGTCAGGTTTTACAAACCGCAAATCAGCACCGTCTGAACGTGACGATTCGAAATCGAAATTCCCGGCGTTCAGACGGACAAGAACCGGAAATCCGGTTACTGATCCGGCAACGTCCGCTCCCGTCGTTCCGGTATTCAAAACCAGTTTTCTGGAAAACGACCACGAGGGGAACGACAAATCAGTAACATTTTCCGGCTCAACGGCAATATCGCGTATAATTATAGGGCTATTCAGTGTGTCGGAAGTAACTATCCGGAAATCAAACATTCCGGGCGGAAGGTCATGAAAGTCGAAAAAACCTGCTGTGTCTACCCGTAACGTTCTCTCAAGCCCGTATATCTGAATGTATGGCGGGTTGGTGAAATCCTTGACATCAATCCGTCCTCGCACCGCTCCATAAGGTTGCAGAGTATCGGAAAGAACTGCGGTCGTATCGTGTTTATCGGATTCATCAAAACTGATCGAGAAGAGAAATGCTGTGGCTTGCCCGTCATTTATTTCAATAAAGTAGTGCTCCGGATTTAGAGAATCGAAATAAAAATTCCCTGAATCGTCTGTAATGGTTTCTCTTTTTTCGTACATTGTATCACACTGATTGTCATCAATGGATCCGAGATAGTCCGCGGAACGGAGAATGACGGATGCACCAGCGGCAAAACCGCCTGACTTATTGTACATGATCGCGGAAACACGGATATTCCCGGTGTCGGTAACACCGGAGAGAGACGATGTTCCGCAGTGAAGCAGAAGGGTGACAAATGTAAAAATGACGACGATATTACATTTCATTATCAAGAACCTTTCGCCTCTCCAAGCGTATCAGTGTTGCCACTCAGCGGAAATAATGAAATATTCATCTGGTAGACAACCGAACCCTTTTTTTCTTTGCTGGCAATAATCTTGATTCTATCCTTGAATGCTTCAATTTCCGCAGCCATTAAGGAATAGGTTGCAGGTGATATTCCCATTGTCATTCCGGATATGTGTCTTTCATTACTTGCAATATCTTTCAAAGCATTTTTGGAGTGGTCAATTATAGAGGCGGTATATGCCTGTAAGGCAAGCGATACAACCGTGGTATCTGCAACCAGTAAAGGATCCTTTTGTTTATAGGTCCCGTTATCCATTTTTTTCAGCAACTTGAGCCTCAGTAAAAGATTGACTGCGGCTTTGGCATCCGACGGCAGTATCTGAGGTCGAATAATGGATGCAATTTTCTTGAAATCACCCTGGAAATCGTACATCGTGACAAGTTCCCGTATAACGGGAACATACCACCAGGCGAAGTAATCAAACTGATCTGCATTCAGTACCGATTCCTTTACATTTTCAGACATGGAACGAAGTACTGAATAGTACTCCTGCTTCTCCTTGGTTGTTTTTGCCTGATTGAACAGAACCAGATTGCGGAAATAGGAAGCTTCCCTACGATTGAACTTGATCGCGGCTATATACTTTTCTGTTACCGATCTGGTAAGGTTCCTCTTTCCTTCAATTATCCATTTGAGGAAAGACGGTGTATTTATGCCTGTTTTCTGGGCAAAATAACGATAGGAAAAATAACGATGTTTTTCTTTTTGTTTCTTATAATAGGCTGCAAGAAATTTCCTATAGTCAATATATCCGAATATCGATCGCATGGATATAATATACTACCATTAGAAACAAAAGTGGCTTGATTTGGTAAGAATATTGAGGACCCAATATGGGTTTTGTATACAAAAAAATGGTAAATCGACTGATTTTAAATGAGTTAGATTTTGTATACATTCCCCGTTTCAGTCTAATACGTACACGGATCACTCGTACATTTTACTTCGAACGGGAAATAAGAATCTACATCCGAAGAGTACGTGTCGCAGGGTGTGCCCGCACGGCAATCAGGCAATTTTCTTACGCATCGCGAATACTCCGGACTTGCGTCCGGGAGGTTCATCCTCAACCGGGATACCCATCCGCAGTTTTTCATGCGGGGGAACCGGTCGAATGTTCATCTTCTGAGACTACCGCGCATACACTATGCTGCCCGTATTCAACAGTTGTTCAGTACCGGTCTCATCTAAAAATTACCATACGTAAATACTCCCCGACGATACCGGCAGTGTGGCATGAGTCCTGAAGATCCCGCCGCGCCACAGCAAACGTCCCTTTATGTCGGTAATCTCCAGGAACATCCATGCATCCGGGGCCATTACGGTATTCAACCGGACGATTCCGTCTTTGACGGGATAAATATCCACATCGAAATTGCTGATTTTCTGCGCCCGTGAATAGTGCACCCCAACCGGCTCGTACCATTCGAACGGACCCGGTTTCGTCACTTCAACCATGTAAGGGCACCGGTATATCGTATAATTCATTTGGTCCCATACTATCCGGGCATATTCAGTCGGTGTCGCGGTGACCACCAGGTATACTTCGTCCGCACCGCTCACATCAATTGACACGTCCGGGGCTCCGGCAGTATAGAAAGTACTTTCGCGAGTCCCGCTACTACCCAGCCGTTTCTGCGACTCCAGTGGATATGCTTGCCGTTAGGCGAAAGATTGGGCGGAAAATATGAATCGTCACGGAACCACAGGTGATCGGATGCATCCCACAGCCCGCGCCGGGTTTTCGTATCATTCCACATCGCCAGAAGTTTGATATAATACGATGCGTCGTTGTTCATTTTTCCGAGAGCCGCCATGACCGGCGGCGCCATGTGCAGCGCGTCACACCACCACCAGTCGTCGATCTTTGTGCTGTTTACCATACGCCGCATGCTTTCGTTGATTGAGGCGATACGTTGCTGCTGCGGTTCGATTTCATACAGCATGATATAGATCTGTCCGGCGCAGTGATTATCCGCGAACCGCGTTTCAATCCCCTCGTGGAGTCCCCAGTTGTGTCGCGTTGCCTAGTTGGCCGCGTACTCATAGTAGTGCTGCTCGCCAAGCGTGTGATACAGCGGCACGAGCCCGCTGTAATAGGTTGCCCTGTCCCACTCGTTGGTGCCGTACTCCTCCAGGTTCGCCATCATCCAGTAATCGTTCACTTTGCGCACCTAGTTTCGTATCGCTGTTTTGGAAGGGAGCGTCGTGGATGCCGCAAAGGTAGTAGCGAATAAGAGGAGCAGCACTACCACGGAATTGTAAAGAGATGCGTTCCGGTGACCATTTTTCATAAGTTTCCTCCACTGATTTGCATAGGCTGTTTGAACATAACTTCTTCCGGCGCTACAGCTCGCCTTCCAGAACGGGCACCTTCCAATTATAGTGATTTT
>JAFGHA010000209.1 GCA_016930275.1 Chitinispirillaceae bacterium | reverse complement strand
CGGTGAACGAGGCGCTTCGCGCGGTCGCTCCGTTATTGCACGGAGACCGCAGGTTTCATCTGGCGCGCTGGCTGTTGACCGGTGAATATGATACCACCGTACTGCCGGAAGCTGCAACCGGTGGTCACGGGGAAGAGTGCGCCGCTCTCCGGCGGGAGTTTTTCGGACTGCTGTAAGGAAGATATACTCAGCAGCAACTGAAACGAAAAATGTTCCACTTCGATATCCTGAAATCGGTTTATTTAATAAACAAAACCCATTTAGTTCAACAGAATATCTATATTCACTTAATAGACAATACATTACCAGTTATGTGAAGAATTCAATAAAAATCCTGATTCATGATCCAGAAACCAACCTTCGCGACAGGGCACCGTGAGAGATTACGGCAACGATTTCAGCGTGCGGGAAGACATTCTCTATCCGATCATGAACTGATTGAGTTACTTCTTACCTACGCTATTCCCCGTCGTGATACAAAGTCGATTGCAAAGCTTGCCCTTAAAAAATTCAGATCTATTCGGTCGCTTTTAAACCAACCGATTGATGAATTGCAATTAATCAATGGGATCGGGCCGGAATCCGCGTTACTGATTGCTTCGGTTCAGGCGTGCCTTCAACGCTCACTGGAGCAGAAAGTCCGGCGAGCACGGAAGATATCATCACCTGATATGGTTGCCGATTTCGTCCGGGCGGAACTTGCGAATCAGATGCAGGAGTGTATCATGGTGTTATGTCTGGATGGTGCGAGGCGCCTGGTACACCATGCGATTGTTGCCAAGGGTGCATTGCAGCAGGTATCGTTTGTCCCGAGAGAAATTCTCCGGCCTGCCATTGTTGCCAATGCTACTGCAATTATTCTTGTTCATAGCCACCCTTCAAGTGACGCCGTTCCATCTGAGACAGACCTGCAGGCAACACACCGGTTGCGCGACCTTGCAGCCGAGTTGGGTATAGAAATGGTTGATCATCTTATTGTTGGTCCGGACGGTGTTTTCAGTTTATCTACAGGAAAACTGCTGTGAGCAATTTCTCATTTATGGAAAACTCCTGGAAAATACTGGCCAGACTGGGTGAGTTGGCTGAGGTTACCGCGCCTGCCGAACCGGAGAAGTCCATATGCTATTCGGAGCAGTTTGTTGACACCATGATACAGATCCTGCTTGCAGGTGAAGGCTGCCGTGAAACAGGCCGGGTGTCGCTCAAACCGATCCAGGTGCTTCGTTGGAGAGGTGTAATTCCGGATATACTTCAGGGGATAATTGATGCGGTACTCGGGACGGCACAGTATACCGCTTCAAAGTGTGTCGCAGATGTACCTGTCGCTGTAATATCGGTAAAATTCTGTTACCGGTTGGCTGTATGGTTTAACGAAGTGTATAACGAAGGCTCCAGACCGATTTCCGGGTTTACAACCAGTTTTCAGGATGACCCTGCTGCATTTTCACTGTATGGCAATGATGCCGATCTTCCCGCACTTAAAAGCGAGTTGGGTAAACTTCTTGATGAACTTTGTTGTAAAAAACCTCCGGCTACCGAACTGAAGGCACGTCGGAAAGCCGGACACCGCGTTGCAAAGTCGATACAGTTTTCCGAATCTGAAACCCGCGCGCTTATTGATGCGCAGCTGCGAGCCGCGGGGTGGGATGCACATTCGCAGATGCTCAGATATTCCAGGGGTACACGCCCGCACCAGGGGTCAAATATTGCCATTGCGGAATGGCCTACGGTTTCGGGGCCGGCAGACTATGCATTGTTTGTCGGACTGGATTGTATCGGTTTGATAGAGGCAAAGAAGAAAGCGCGTGATGTTGTTTCCGATCTTGGACAAGCGAAACGGTATTCGAGAGATATTGTTAGTAAAGGTGAGGAAAAATTTTGCGGTGGTCCGTGGAATGAGTTCAAGGTACCTTTTTTATTTGCAGCAAACGGCAGACCTTATATAAAACAGATCGAATCGAAATCGGGCGTCTGGTTTCTGGATTGCAGGCGAGACACCAACCACCCCAAGCCCCTCCGGGCGTGGTATTCACCGCAAGGTCTTGTCGCTCTGTTGAGTGCACAGCCGGAAGCTGCACACAAAGCGATGAAAAATGAGCCGTTAGACTATCTCGGTTTGCGGGGATATCAGGAAAAAGCCATCGGTGCCATTGAAAAGGCAATCAGCTCCGGTGAGCGGAAAGTGCTTGTTGCCATGGCAACGGGAACCGGTAAAACAAGAGTGGCGATCGGCCTTATATACCGGTTGATAAAAGCCGGGCGGTTCAGGCGTATACTTTTTCTGGTCGACAGGAATCCGCTGGGAGAACAGGCTGCCGACCGGTTTAAAGATACCCGTATGGAGGAGTTGCAGACCTTTGATCAGATTTACGACGTCAAAGAGGTACATCATAAAGCGGTCGAGCCTGAAACGAAGGTACATATTGCAACGGTGCAGGGTGTGTTGTGGCGCATGATGCTGGCGGGTGTTGATACTGACCGGCTGACCATCGATCAGTATGATTGCATAATTGTAGATGAAGCACACCGTGGATATACCCTTGATCGCGATATGGATGATTTCGAACTGGAGTTCCGCGACGAACAGGATTATCTGAGCAAGTACCGGCAGGTGCTTGAATACTTTGATGCGGTCACCATCGGTATGACTGCAACCCCTGCTCCACATACGGTTCATATTTTCGGTAAACCGGTGTACACCTATGGCTACCGTGAAGCGGTAATTGATAACTGGTTATGCGATCACGATCCACCCCACCAGATCACGACGGGGCTTAAAAAAACGGGGATCCGGTGGAAGAAGGGTGAAACAATTCCGACGTACGATGCTGCTACGGGAGAGATTACCAATCTTGAAAATATACCCGATGAAGTGGCAATTGAAGTGGATCAGTTCAATAAGGCGGTGCTTACCGAAAATTTCAATTTGACCGTTTGTCGCGACCTGGTCCATTATCTCAATCCCGACAGCGAAGAAAAAACCCTTATCTATGCGGTTACCGACGATCATGCAGATATGGTTGTTCAGCAGCTTAAGGTGGCTTTTGATGAAATCGGCTGTCCCGTCAGCGACGATGCTATCCGGAAAATAACCGGATCGGTTGACAAGGTAGGGAATCTTATACGCAAATTTAAGAATGAAAAGTATCCCAATATCGCCGTGACGGTTGACCTTTTAACAACCGGGATCGATGTTCACGAAATATGCAACCTTGTTTTTATACGGCGGGTTCGCTCGCGTATACTGTACGAGCAGATGCTTGGTCGTGCGACAAGAAAATGTGACCGTATCGGTAAAGCTCACTTCAGTATTTTCGATTGTGTCGGCTTGTATGAGGTACTCGAACCGGTAACCAACATGAAACCGGTAGTAAAAGACCCGACGGTTTCACTGCAAATGCTGATTGAGGAACTGCTGGCAATTGATGCACTCCCGCAACAGAAGGCACATATCGACCAGATTGTTGCCAAACTGCAGCGCAAAGCGGCAATGATGCGACAGGAAGAAATGCGGTTGTTCGAAGATTACTCCGGCGGGGAAACCCTCAGTGATTTTATCCGGTTGCTGCGCGGATCCGATCCGGAGTTGGCCAAAAAACATTTGAAAGAAAAACACCGGCAGATAGTTTTTCTGGATGAAAACCGGTATCAGAGCAGGCAGCAATTCATCTCGCACCATGAAGACTGGCTTGAATCGCATACCCGGGGCTACGGCAAAGCCGAAAAACCGGAAGATTACCTCAATGAGTTCAAAACTTTCATTCTCGACAATATCAACAAGCTGCCTGCACTTGCTATTGTATGTCAACGTCCCCGCAAGTTGACGCGGAAAACTTTACGGGAGCTGAAAATTGCCCTTGATCAGCAGGGGTTCAATGAGCCGGCGCTCAGAACGGCATGGCGGGAGTGGCGTAATGAAGATATCGCGGCCGATATTATCTCGTTTATCCGGCGGCTTGCACTTGGCGATGCTCTGGTAAGCCATGAAGAACGGATCGGCAACGCGATGAAGCGGATTTATGCAATGCAGGAATGGAATAAAATCCAGCGCCAGTGGCTTGAACGAATCGAGAAACACCTCCTTGCCGAAAATGTCGTTGAACGGCGAGATTTTGATGAGGGGGCGTTTCACGATCACGGCGGGTATGGCCGTCTCGATAAAATTTTCCAGGGTAAACTGGACCGGATTATACAAAATATCAATGATTATCTCTATCCCGAAGAACGGAAATACGCATGAATACACAGGAAATTGTCGATCGCTTGTGGCGGTTATGCGATGTGCTGCGCGACGACGGTATTACCTATCACCAGTATGTTACCGAGCTTACCTATCTGCTTTTCCTTAAAATGGCAAAGGAGACCGATACCGAAAAGCAACTTCCGCGCGGGTATCGGTGGGATGATCTCACGGGTAAAGACGGCGTGATGCTGACGAAATTTTACAAAACGCTGCTTACCCGGCTTGGCGAAAAAGGAAAAGGCAGGGTACGGGAGATTTACACTAAAGCGGGAACCAATATCGACCATCCGGCAAATCTCAAAAAAATCATCACGACGATAAACGACCTCGACTGGTACAGTGCGAAACACGAGGGGCTCGGCGACCTTTACGAAGGGTTGCTGGAAAAAAATGCCGGCGAAAAGAAATCGGGAGCCGGGCAGTATTTCACCCCGCGTGCGCTTATCAACGTTATGGTCAAACTCGTTCAGCCGCAGGCGGGTGAGCGGTGCGGCGACCCGGCAGCAGGAACTTTCGGGTTCATGATTGCCGCCGACCGGTTTATAAAGGCGCAGACGGATGAACTATTTACCCTCACCACCGAGCAGCGGGAGTTTCAACGAAAAGAGGCTTTTACCGGGTTCGAACTGGTGCAGGAGGCACACCGTCTGGCGCTGATGAATGCCATGTTGCATGATGTGCACGGGAAGATCGTTCTGGGCGACACCTTGTCGAATAGCGGTAAAAGTTTTCGCGATTACGATGTTATTCTCACCAATCCGCCGTTCGGTACCAAAAAGGGGGGCGAACGTCCAACCCGCGACGATCTTACCTACCCGACATCAAATAAACAATTGAACTTTTTACAGTTGATTTATCGTGCACTTAAAAAAAACGAGAAAGCCCGTGCGGCGGTCGTTCTTCCCGACAACGTGCTCTTCGCGGGAGGTGACGGGCAGAAAATCAGAACCGATCTCATGAACAAATGTAACCTGCATACGATACTGCGTCTGCCGACCGGGATATTCTACGCGCAGGGAGTCAAGACCAATGTGCTGTTCTTTACTGCAGGCCGGAGCGAAACCGGAAGCACGAAGAAAGTATGGGTGTACGACCTTCGTACCAATATGCCCAACCTTGGTAAAACAAACCCCCTCACCGAAAAGCATTTCGATGAGTTTGTTAAATGTTACGGTACCGATCCGCTCGGGGGAGCGCGGCGCAAAGACCTCGGCGAAGACGGCAGGTTCAGGGCATTTACCCGCGAGCAGATTGCCGCACGTGACGACTCGCTCGATATCACCTGGCTCAAAGACGACGCAAATAACCGTCACGACAGTACGGCTGAGCCGGAAGATCTTGTACGGCTGGCAATCGGTGAACTTGAGGGCGCTCTGGATGATCTCAAGGCGATCCTCGTTGAACTCGGTGCGGAGGTGCCGTCATGAGTGAACCGGTAACTATGAAACTCTATGTTTCTATTGCCGAGGTGATCAGCCGCGCAAGGACTGAGGTTGTCCGGTCGGTCAACACGATTATGGTCGAGGCGTACTGGCATATCGGCAGACTCATTGTTGAAGAGGAGCAGCAGGGGGCACAGCGCGCGGAGTATGCCACGGGTCTTCTTGAAATATTGTCGGAGAGACTCTGCAAAGAGTTTGGAGCCGGGTTTGATATAAGCAATCTTCGCCGGATGCGGCAACTGTACAACTATTTCTCAATTCGTGGCGCACTGCGCCACGTTTCCGGTAACGTTCCTGCTGATAACGGCTTACATCTACCGCAACGGCCGATACTGCGTCCCGAACTCACCTGGACCCATTACCGTAAATTGATAAGAGTCGAAAAACCTGCCGCCCGCGAATGGTACATGAACGAAGCGGCAAACCAGAACTGGTCCACCCGTGCCCTCGAACGGCAGATCAATTCACTCTATTATGAACGGCTCCTGTCGAGCGGAGAAAAACAGCCGGTTATTGCCGAAGCTGCCCAAAAAACCACTACCCTCCAAATGAACGCCGCCGACTACCTCAAAGATCCCTATATCCTCGAATTCCTCAACCTTGCCGACCGCACCTCCTACAGGGAGTCTGAGCTGGAACAGGCGATCATCGACAAGCTGCAGGAGTTTCTGCTGGAGCTGGGCAAGGGGTTTGCCTTCGTGGCGCGACAGAAGCGCATCTCCACCGAAACAAAGGAGTTCTACGTTGATCTCGTGTTTTACAACTACCACCTCAAGTGCTTCGTGCTTATCGATCTGAAAACCGGTGAACTTACCCATCAGGATGTGGGACAGATGGATATGTACGTACGCATGTTCGATGATCTGCAGCGCGCCGAGGAAGATAACCCCACGGTGGGGCTTATCCTCTGCACCGAAAAGGATGCCACCATTGTGAAGTACTCGGTACTCGAAGAGAACCGTCAGCTTTTCGCGTCGAAGTATATGCTCTACCTGCCCAATGAGGAGGAGTTGCGGGTTGAGGTGGAGCGGGAGAAACGGATGATTGCCATGGAGCTGCGGGAGAGGGGGGAGGAGTGATGGGGTTGCCGAGAGGGTGGGTGGAGACGACTGTTGGGGAGATTACCAAGGCAATTGTTGGTGGGGGTACACCATCAAAAAAGAATGGCGCCTACTATTCTGGTTCAATTCCATTTATGACCGTCAAAGACATGAAGATAAATAGACCGAATAAAACTGTTGACCACATCTCTGAAGAAGCTGTAAGAGCAAGTAGTACAAATATTATTCCTGCAGATACATTGATCATTTCAACTCGGATGGGACTTGGGAAAATTGTAAGGGCGAACTTTGCTACAGCAATTAACCAAGATTTGAAAGCTCTATTTATACATGAGAATATCAGTAAGATGTTTTTTGAATACTGGTATCGTAGCCAATCCAAGATTTTAGAAAACCTTGGAAAAGGTACAACTGTAAAGGGTATACGCCTAGAAGTATTAGAAAGTATAAGATTTCCCCTCCCTCCCCTTCCCGAACAGCACCGCATCGCCGACAAGCTCGATTCCCTCATGGCCCGGATCGAATCGTGCAAGGCGCGGCTGGAGCGGGTTCCGGAGCTGATGAAACGGTTCCGGCAGACGGTTCTGAAGATGGCGGTTACGGGGAGGTTGACGGAGGATTGGCGGGCGGGGAAAGGACTACCGGAGAGGATTGAAAAGACCATTGGCAGTGTAATAGAAAGTATATCCTATGGTACATCTAAAAAGTCCGGTTATAATATTCAAAATGGGATTCCAGTCTTACGGATACCAAATGTTAGTACAGGGTTACTAAATATAACGGATTTAAAGTATTCGCATTTGGATGAAAAAGAATATCAAAAACTATCTTTGGTTGTAAATGATTTGTTGATTATTCGTTCAAACGGAAGCGTTTCACTTTTAGGTAAGGCAACACTAATTGGTAAGGAGGCTGTTGGATTTGCATATGCTGGATATCTAATAAGGATTAGGGTGAAAAATGGAGTGATTGAGCCACATTTTTTGAATTTAATTTTTAAGACACATACCATAAGAGAGCAGATTGAGATATCTGCACGCTCAACTACGGGTGTTCATAATATTAATTCGGAAGAGATCAAGGAATTACGCTTTCCTCTCCCCCCCCTCTCCGAACAAAAAGAAATCGTCCGCCGCGTCGACTCTCTCTTTTCTCTCGCCGATAAGCTCGAACGCAAATACGCTGCTGCTTTTCAAAATGTCAACGACGTTACTACCTCCATACTCTCCAAAGCCTTCCGAGGCACCCTCCTCCCCCAAAAACCCGCCGACGAACCGGCCACGATCCTCCTGGAACGCATCAAAAAAGAAAAATCGGCCAAACAGCAGCTCCGGAAGAAACGGGGAGTCAAATAACAAACACTGTTCACCCCTTTTCTTCATTGACCACCTCCGGGAAGATCGGCTCGCAATGTATCAGCACGCTTTTCCACTGCATGTAATACGTTTCAATGGAACGGGATCCTTTTAAAAGCGACAGCGTAATGTAGGCAAGACACCCGAATACCAGTATTGATATCGCCCCCGTCGAAAACGCCAATACTGTATTGGCGTTCTGAAGTGCGATCCAGATCAGGATGGCAACGGCAGCGGTAAACAGGATGGTATATACCATACCGATTATTTTCCCGATACTTTCTATGAAATCATTGAAAAATCCGAAATGATTTGTCTGGTTACTTTGTATCGTGTAACAGGGTTCCTCCTTTTTGCAAAGACCCTGTTTGATTCTGTTTTTACATGAATGACGGTTGATAGAAAGCTGACTCCACCCGAGGTAGCCCGGGGGCAGTATTTCGTTCCGGAAGTAAAAGGTAAGTATGGCCAGATAGGCTTTCCGCAGATTGAGAAAGTTGATGCACATCACATTGGAGAAAATTCCTAGCACCAGAAAAATGGCCGATAACGACGCCCCGATGGTTAACCAGACCGGTTTTTGAAGATTGTTAATAGCTGTTTTGCCTCGTCCGTGGATGTTTTGTACGATGGGGGGGACTGAAACTTGTTTGAGTTTTTATCGCATTTCCCCTTTCCCCTCCGCCTCCCGGAACGATATACTTTCGGTGATCAACAATCGACCACCAGCAATGCAGATGCAGCTGATCGTACTCCCGTCCGGTTCTTCCGATAACCGCCGTTTACCGCCACCGGACAATACCGCTGCACCCCGCAGGGAGGAAAACCAATGGCCGAACCTCGTCAGGAAACAAAAAGTGCCTTCATCGGACTGACATCATCCGAAATCAGGTCGACCCTTACCACCATCACCGGGCTGCACAATCTCCTGCAGGAAACTTCGCTCACTGCTGAACAGAAAAGGTATGTCACCTCAGTGCAGAATGCAACCGGTACGCTGCTGTCGCTGGTCAATGACCTCACCGATTTTTCGCTGATCGAGGCGGGAGAATTCACCCTTGATAGCATGCAGTTCGATCTGCGTACTGCGATCGAAGAAGCGATGGAAGCGATCGCCGGAAAAACGACGGACCGGAACGGAGAGATGCATACTCTTATTCATGCGTCGGTGCCCGAAATGGCGTATGGCGATCCCGCACGGCTTCGCCGGATCATTACTACACTGGTTGAAACCGCCCTCTCGTTTTCGCCTTCCGGAGATATTGTTCTTTCCGTGAAAACGATCGAGGAGGATGGGGATCGCAGTATCGTCAGGTTCGATCTCAATGAATTCGGGGTAGGTCTGACCGGTGAGCAGCTTGAAACCCTGCTGCAGCCCTTCAGTCGGCCCGACGAGGTTTCCTCGTGGAAATACGGTCGTACCGGTCTGAGTCTCGCGCTTGCCAAACGGCTTGCACAGCGCATGGACGGACAGATCGGCCTTTCGAATGCGGGAGGTAAAGGGTCCACTTTCTGGTTTTCCGCAGCGTTGAAAAAATGTCCGTCGAGAATGGTTGCGGAAGAAAATAACCGTCAATCGTTGGAGGGCATGAACGTGTTGATCGCCGATCCGAGCCCGTCGGGAAGAAGCATAATGATCCGGTATCTGACCACCGCAGGATGTACCTGCCGGGAATATCCGGATGGAGAAACGGTTCTTGAGGAATTAGATACTTCCGGGGATACCGGTTCGTGGGATGTACTGGTACTTGCGATGCAGGAAGTCGGGGAGAGCGGGTTCCGGCTTGTCGCCCGGCTGAAGGAGCATCCGGTACTGGGGGGGAAACCGCTGGTACTCGTGACTGCCATCGGACAACGCGGCGAGGCCCGCAAAATGAAGGATCTTGGAGTGACCGCTTACCTGACACGACCGCTCAAGCAGTCGGAGCTGATTGACTGCATGCAGATCATCCGCCGCGAACAAGCCGGCGGAGATGCGGTGGCAACGGACAAGCGGCAGCTTATCACCCGGCATACCCTTGCCGAATCGAATACCGGCCGCAAGCTGCGTATTCTTGTCGCCGATGACAACACCGCCAATCGCAAAAAAATAAAGAAAATGCTCGATAAGGCAGGGTATGGTTGTGATATCGCGGAAAACGGTGTCGATGCGGTGAATTCATTCGGAAAGAAGGTTTATGATCTTGTTCTGATGGACTGTGAAATGCCGATCATGAACGGCTATGATGCGGTGCGTCGTATCAGGAAAGAAGAACACCTGCGTGGAGGTGGTATGCATGTACCGGTATGCGGTATGGTTGCCGGTGGAGGCGGAGATGAAGCTGAACGGCGATGCAGGGAAGCCGGAATGGATACCACCATCATCAAGCCTTTGCACGAAGATGTCCTCATCCGGCTGGTGGAGGAGCGCGATCACGCATCTCCGGCGGTTTCCGATCAGCGAGGGTAAACAAAGACGGGGTTTGAATAGAACCAGAGATCGGACCAGGCGGCAGTTTCGGTATTCGCCGATGAAGCATCGATGGTCGGTTCTCCATTTTCATCGAGATTCTCCGAACTCCCGATTACATTGTTCGTCCCGCGAAGGCGGTAATACGCCGGACGATTGCAGACCACGGTCGTTCTGATGGTTTTCCATCCGTCTTCGGTTATCCAGTCTTCACCGGTGAAACGTTTCTGTACAAGTGTGGTGGGGAGGCTTGGATTGAGGTAGTTCTCATCGGTCGGATCGATTTTACCGTTAACCGGTCCGGCGATCAGGTCGATGTGATCCACCTGCGGTGAGTCGCCGTGCGCGTTTTCTTCCGGACTTTTAAAGCGTATGGTTACGGCAAGCGTATCCGAATAAGCATGGAAATCGTTTCCCATTCCGGCAGCGTGTATCCCGTCATCAAACGTGAAATCCAGAGCGCAGATCAGATCACCCAGGGTAATGAAAATTTCACCGTTGCGCATGCTTTCGAGCCAGCCCCGTGCACCGGTATCGGCAATCGCGACCCAAGATTTCGTATACTCTCCCGGCCAGTGATCCTCGTAGAGATTGTGAAAGTCACTGTTGACAATGGTCCAGAAATGCCGCCCTTCACCAAGAAGTGCATCCCACATTCCACCCAGTTGCGCAAGAACGTAATCGGCCCCTCCCCAGGTCCGGTTTCTGTTGGTACTGCCGTAATAATATTTCCCGCGTGAAATCACTTTGTGGTGTCCCGGCATACCCTCGAACCCGAAGCAGACATCCGGAGCCAGATTGTTGAAATCACGGAATGCGTTGACGGGATACGGACCGATCGCTTCCCGCGAGGGATGGTTGATGAAAAAGTAGCTTGAGCGCGGATACAGACTGTCAAGCCAGTGCAGACCGGCGAGCGCATCCTCATGTAACCACCGTTTATTGTGTTTGACAAGTTCCGGGCGGCTCGTATCGAAATCATTGAAATCGAACTGGTATTCGAAATCACTCACGGCTTCCGGTTGATCCGCATCATCGATAAATCCCACACTGCCGTGTTCGTGACCGGGCACGTTCCATTCGAGTCCCTGCAGGAGTATTTTATCCGGATAGACGGTACGCTGACCGAGTATTTTAGGCCAAGAGTACTCCTTGAGCGTATACCAGCGGGGAAAAACAATACTGCCGCTATCATGCGGTGCGTGTTCGTTCTGCCGGGGATCATCGGCGATGTAGTTACCGATGGTGTCATAGTAATATGAACCACCATGCTCTGAGTTCGTGCAGAGATCCAGTCCAAAACGGGTAAATGCAAAGTGCAGGAGGCTGTCCAGAGGTTTTTCGCCGTCGGTGAGCAGGGTATGGTTATGGATATCAAACGCGATCCACCGTTTTTTCCGGAGTGGAATAAAATCAGTGACTCGGACATCGGCAATCGGCAGCACGGCAGGCCAGTAACCGGGCTTATAACAATAAATCGTATCATCCGAAGGACAGTCGGGTGGCCGAATTTCTTCCAGAACACGTTCCTTTCGCGAAAATGTTCCTTTGAAACGATTGTTCGTCACCAGTATCCGCTGGGGATGAAATCCGCTCACCCTGAGGAAATAGACACCGGGGGAAATACGCTGATCGGGGAATGTCCGTGAATGATTTGATGAGGGGAGCGCAAGATTGATTATTCGTCCCTGCAGATCAAATAGTTGTGCGGTGGTCACACTGAGCGGTTCGTCGGATACCAGTCGTTGCGTTCCCTTGTTGATTGAAAACGAAAAGCTGTATTCTTTTCCGAGAGTGATTATTTCAGTATCCGGACGGCAGTTGATTTTTCCACTGACAGGGAGCCGATACGTTCCCTCTGAAGAGCTATAAGTAATTGTGGTATATAATGATGACGCGATCCTGACCGAATCGATGGGGGTGTTATCAACAGCATCACGTATGGTGCCGGAAAGGTATATTTCTTCGGGTGTCTGAGAAAAAATTCCGGTGGTGACCATAACCAGAATGACCATCGCCCGCAGGTGTCCCGCTATTTCCAACATGATTCTAATATACCTCATGTTTTTGAATTGGCGGATCCGGTGGTGATTTCTGTTGCCTTTATGCCGATAAAAATGAAATACTTATAATATTATGACAACACGTGACCGATTTTTTACGATTGACCATATCCGGGCATCGTCGTTCAATGCCTCACACGAACTTGCCGAGCAGGCGATTCATTGCCTGGAGCTGGTGGCGGAACTGGTGGAGGCGGGACTTTCGTTTCAGTTCAAGGGGGGGAATTCCCTGCTGCTTATTCTGGATACCCCCCAGCGGTTTTCGATTGATGTCGATATCGCCACCGATGCCTCCGCTGAAGCAATCGAAGCGGTATTGTCTGTTATTGTACAACAGTACGGCGTCTTCACGAGATGGGACAAACGGAGTCACAAAACAAAACCGTGGATACCGCTGTCGAGTTATTATCTCTTTTACCATTCCGCGGTACATACCGGAACCGAAGCGAATATCATGCTCGATTGTCAGATGCATCTCAGTCCGTATCCGTGCGAAAAACACCCGGTAGTCTGCGGGGATATATTCACCGGTGCCACCGAAACGTTTCTCCCTCTGCCGTCGAGCATTATCGGTGATAAGCTGCTCACACTCGGTCCGTCGACGCTCGGCATTCCTGTCGGGAAAGGAAAGGAGGCGCAGCGGCTGAAACATTTTTTCGATGTCGCACGGCTTCTGGATATGGATCCGGACCTTGATGCCATCAGGGAGAGTTTCAATAAGTGTCTTGCGTTTGAAAATGATCTGCAGGGTCGCACGCTCACGGTCAATACGGTCGTCCGCGATACACTGGAAAGCGCCTGGTCGGTGGTTCATTTCAGGGAGCCGCCTCCCATGGATAATGATCATTCGGTACTGTCTGAACATGTACGCGGGCTCGCACCGTTTGCGGAACATCTGTTCAGAGAACGGTACTGCTGGACGGATCTGCAGTACGACATGGCGAGAGCGGCCTGCTGTATCGCGGCGGTGGGTGCGCAGCATATTGCCTCCGAAGTGTTTTCGTCGGTCTTCTCAGGCGGTAAACCTGAAAATGAACTGACCGGAGAAGAAAAGTACGCAATGGTGAAAACATACTGGAATCATGTCGCCCGATGGTTCGAAGCATCCCCGTATTCACTGCCGGGAGATGAACGGTGACCGACCGTTGCAACCGGGAAATGCTTGCCGCCGTTGAGCAGATCCGCGACAAATGCGGCAGACAACGTCTTACCGACGAGGAACTGCTGCTGCTTGCCGGTGAGGAGATCTCCCGGACCACCACGTTTAAGGAACTCCGGTATTGTTCCGATCAGCCATGTCCCGAATAATCGTCATGCTTCCCAACAATCTGGGTGACGTCATTATGACGCTCCCGCTTCTTGACGCACTTAAAACCGCCGATCCCTCCCGTCATGTTTCTTTTCTGGTGGAAAAAGGTTACGCGGGCGGTCTGGAAAACAGTCCGGTGTGTGACCGCATTATTACCATCGATCGTCGGCGGATGAAAGAGATGTTCTGTTCGGACGATTGGAAAGAGGGTATTACCGCGCTTCGGTCACTGGCGCATGATCTGAGCGGTGAGGGTGAAGCGGTGGTGGTGAATCTGTCACAGCATCCCTACCTTTCATATCTCGTTTCGGCTGTTGTCGCTTCCGATATCCGCGGCAGACGCTATCTGCGTGAAGGTAATCATGCGCTTTCCGATCCGTGGAGCCAGTATCTGTATACTATTCCCTTTGCCCGGGATTACAACGGTCTTCATGCTTCGGATGTATACTGCAGGATAGCGGATGTTCGTGCCGGGAAGGACAAACGGTGGATTATTCCGACCGAAAGAGAATATACCGCGTGCGGTGCTTTTTTTACCGAAAGAAATTTTCCAATTGACCGACCGTTAATCGTTTTTCAACCGGGTGCCGCCTGGCCCTCCAAACGGTGGCCAGCGGGGGCATTTATATCACTGGGAAAAATGCTGCTACGGGACGGGTATCGGATTGTAATTACCGGTGCTCCGGAGGAACGCGATACCGCCTTGCGTATCGCCGGAGAACTCGGAGAACGCTGTTGTGCAACCGCGGGTGATCTTTCGTTCAGGGAAAGTATCGTGACACTCACGATGGCTGACGCGGTGGTGACCGGTGATACCGCGATTATGCATGCGGCCGCTGCCGTCGGAACACGGGTGATTGCACTGTTCGGACCGACCAGCCCGGTGGAAACAGGTCCCTACGGCAGCGGACACACGGTACTCTGCGGGACCTGTCCGCATCGCCCCTGTTTCACACCAACCTGTGCATCCGGCAGTTGTCTTGCGGCAATTACTCCCGCACTGGTATATGGATGTATACGTGAAAATCCTCCGGAATCAGGGAGCGGGGTGGAACGATATACCACCGGTTTTACCGATGGGGTCTACCGGCTGGTGCCGGAAGGTGGTGTGGAGGGTTCCTATGTCGATGCGGGGGGAGCCGCGCTTACAAGGATGGTCTTCGAACCGTCATTTTTCAAAGCTACGGTGCAACCGGAAGCTTCTGAAGTTATCGAGTCCCGCCGGTTTATCGACCAGTGCGCCCGGATGGAACAGTTGCTCACGAAGGTGAAGGCAGGCGGCGGTGCCATGGAACTCAGACAGTATGAACAGACGAGAATACGCGCCGAACATCTGGGCGGTATCGCTGCATTCTGGAGTGCACTCCTGAATATACGTCTGAACAGTGTTCCACTTCTTGATCCGATTGCGGGTATCGACGGCAGTATCGCGGCATGCCGCAGTACACGGGAACAGATTACCACGGCACTGGAAGCATGAACTGCCCGCTCTGCCGGTCCGATACTCCATATTCTGTTGCAACGGTGAAGCAACGACCGTTTTTTTGCTGCCGTGGTTGTGATCTGGTATTTGTACCGCCTGAATACCATCTGTCCGTGGAGAACGAGCGTGCCCGGTATGCTCTGCACGATAATTCATTCAGCAACGAAGGTTATGTACGGTTTCTTTCCCGGGTTGCCGATATCGTGGAGAAGGTCTCTGTTCCGAAAATGAAGCTGCTTGATTTCGGGTGCGGAGAACATGCCGTTCTCACGGCGATTCTCCGTTCGCGCGGAATGACGTGTGATGCGTACGATCCGCTGTACGATTTTCCACCCCTTTCTGCGGCCGTGAAGTATGACGGTGTTATCATGTGTGAAGTTATCGAGCACTGTCGGGATCTGACGGATACGCTCGGTCAAGTGCACCGTCTCTGCGACAGCCGGGGGATTATCGTCGTACGGACGCAGTGTCGCCCGGATAACGGGGAGTTGCGCCGGTGGTGGTATGCGCAGGATCCCACGCATGTCAATCTGTTTTCCCGCGGATCGCTCGAGGAGGCGGCGATACGACTGAAACGGTCGCTGTTGACGACGGAGTATCCGGATGTTTTTATTATTCGGTAATCTCCTTTTCGTGGTATGCGCGAAAACGGAACATTGCGGCACAATGTTCCGTTTTCTTTACGTGCGCCATTACCGGTGAACGAATAATGTTACTTGTCCTTTTTTTCCGGTGCGGGCAGCATACTCTCCGCGAACGACCAGTTGGCGAGATGGTTGATGAACGCGTCGACATACTCTTCCTTGCGGTCCTGATAATCCAGGTAATAGGCGTGTTCCCACGTATCGAGGGTGAGAAGCGGTTGCTGTCCCGCCACAAGGGGACTGTCGTGGTATCTGGTATAGGTCACAACCGGTTTTCCCTTGTCGAGTACCAGCCAGGCCCATCCGCTGCCGAACTGCATGGCGGCTTCCTTGAACTGCTTTTTGAATGCATCAACGGAACCGAACGTGCCGGTCACCGTTTTCTCAAGTTGGTTTGGCAGAGGGCCTCCACCTTTGGGTTTCATGCTCTTCCAGTAAAAATCATGGTTCCAGGCCAGTACCGCCATCAGGTGGAGGGCCTCCTCCATGTTGATACCGTCACTGGTTCCTTTGATGATTGTTTCCAGAGATGCATTGCTGTACTTGCTGTTTTTAACCCGGGATTGTACCTGCTGCACGAATTTACGGTAATGTTTGTCGTGATGAATATGAAGCGTTTTTGCCGACATATAAGGTTCAAGACTGTTTTCCGGATAAGGTAGCGGTGAAAACGTGACGGCAGATTTCTGTTCCGCGGCAAACAACGAGCGGGGTAATCCTGACAGGGCCGCTGTGGCAAGGGCGGTTCCCGCCGCTGTCGTTTTGAGAAATGATCTCCGCGTGTGGCTGTGGTTTTCATGATCATGAACAGGGTTAATCATACAGGACTCCTTTTATAGCGTTGTACAAAGATGAGTTGTTTGTAGTATATACCATGCAAGCCGGAGGAGAAATGAGACCGATTATTATAAACAGTAATATACATAGATACATCATTGAGTAAAGTACTTGATACATAGTCTGTCTGCAGGAACAGCTTGAATAACCGCAGTGTGGAATCATGTGTTGAAATACATTGTTCCCTTTCCGTTTCTGCCCTATAATTATCTGAGTCAGGTACATGTGATGGAACAACTCAATAGTGTAAAAGGATCCGAAGGTCCGGTACGAAGGTATTCTGGATTTTTATTGAGTACGGTAACCCTGCTTTTATATCTCATTTCTGTTCCGCTTCTGTTTCCGGTACTCGGTGGAAAATTTTACATCCTGAGATAATTTGGATACTAAAACATTCGTCGCGGGCGGGGCTTTTTTTTATTTGAATACTGTTATTATCCACAACTTCAGTATTGCACTCTTGTGATTCAGAATTTTCATCTCCCCATGACAATAGTGTAAGTTAATCGATTAAATCTGTTTGACACTTCCATATTATTGGAGTACAATAAACAGGTTGTGGTTGCGGCTACCCAAAGTACGTTTGCATTGGTATGTGATGTTCATCACAGATAGAGCCATTGGAAACACGGATAATAAATAAATGATGATTCTGTGTTGAATTGCAGCTGTCGGTATCCGACAGCAGAAGAATCATGAAAACTAACCGTACTTCATCATCAAGCGGGTGTAATTGATCTATGAACTCCATCTGCCATGCCTTTGAATTCCAGCATCGCTTTTCAATTCAGGTTGTTCTTTCTTTACTACTAATCGTTGCAGCAATTCCTGCTGCCGATTACACGTGGGATATTAGTTCCACTGCGGGAATTCAGACCGGCACGGGAACCTGGGGTTCCAATAATTACTGGACCCTTACGGGAGGGGGAGGTGCAACCCTGGTCGCCTGGCCCGGTACCGGAAATAGTGCCACTTTTGAAGGAGTGGACGGCACCTATTCCGTTACCCTCAATTCGACGCAGAGTGTCGACAGCATCACTTTCTTATTCAGTGGCTATACGATCGATGGGGGAACAATCGATGCTGGAAGTGGGTTGGATATATTCACCGATTCCTCAAAAACCGCGACAATCAATTCGCCAGTTACCGGATCAGCGGGACTTTCAAAATTCGGAAAAGGTACCCTCGTGCTTTCCGGTACCAACACGTTTACCGGTCCGGTGCTCTTTGCCGGCGGAACCGTATCGGTTGCGGCAATCGACAACGGAGGTGTCAGTAGTCCTCTGGGGAGCAGTAGTAATGCGGCTGCCAGTCTTGTTTTTGATGGTGGAACATTGGAATATACCGGAGCCGCGCAGAGCACCGACCGCCTTTTATCCATTGGCCTCAACGGTGGCAGCATCATCAACAACGGCAGTGGAGCACTCACCTTCACCAATGCCGGTGCCGCGGAACTTTCGGTGGCCGGTTCACGAACCTTTCAGCTGGGAGGAAGCAGCAGTGCCGGAAATATGATTACCGCCACTATAGGTGACAATGGCGGAGCGACATCGCTTATGAAAAACGGTACCGGTACCTGGATCATTACCGGTGATCATACTTTTACCGGGAATGTCATCATCAATTCCGGCACCCTTCAGATCGGCGGTGGGGGAACCGCCGGTTCGATCAATACCGCGGATTCAGTTATCACCAATGGTACGCTGGTATTCAACCGGTCGGATGTCGTCACGCTTTCAATGCCGATCGCGGGAACGGGAACTCTGGTACAAAACGGTACGGGAACACTGATTCTGGCTGATTCGGCAGGGTATACGGGGACTACGACGATTTCATCGGGAACACTCCAGATCGGGAATGGCGCAACCACCGGTGGATTGAACAGTACCGGTGGGATCACCAACAACAGTGCACTTGTATTCAATCGTTCCGGCTGGCTTGATTACAGCGGGATTATTTCCGGTACCGGTACGGTTACAAAGAACGGCCCGGGTACATTGGTGTTCTCGGGAAGCAATACGTATACCGGTACCACCACGGTTTCCGCGGGTTCGCTGATGGTTGCCGGTTCCATAGCTGCGGGAAGCGCGGTGACGGTAATGACCGGAGGATCGCTTGGCGGGAACGGATCGGTGAATGGAACGGTTAGCGTACAGAATGGTGGCACGGTTGCTCCCGGCATAGGTGCCGCCGGCGAGTTCTCAACGGCTGATTTAACGTTGAATACAACGTCTTCTCTTGAGTTTGAACTCGGCACATTCAGCGATACGATTGTTGTTAACGGCAATCTTGTGCTCGATGGTGATTTGAATATTACTCCGATGTCGGGTTTCGGTGCGGGAACGTACCGGTTGATGACTTATTCAGGTACGTTGACCGACAACGTACTGACGGTTGCTTCGGCGCCGGGAGGCTATACGTATAACGTTACCGCAGGAGCAGGAGTAGTCGATCTGACGGTGACGACAATAGCAGCTAAACAGTGGGTTGGTGGCGGAGGTAATAACCTCTGGAGTACACCGGGTAACTGGAGTGGATCAATTGTTCCCACATCTGCGGATTCCGTCGTTTTTTCCTCCGCTTCCTATCCCTGCAGTCTGGATGTTGATCCAACCGTGCGTTGTCTCACGTTCGAAGCAGGGTATACACAGACCTTCTATCTGAATGGACATAAACTGACGGTCAACAAAGATCTTGCGATCAATATGACCGGTTCCGTTTTCAGTAACGGTAACGATACCATCTGTTTCGGAGGGAATGAATCCGGAGTGTTCGTACCGAAGTGGGGGATGCCGCTGCCGCAACTGCAGCGGACGGGAACCGGGGTAACCACGGTAAGTACCACCGGGTTTCGGGCGTCCGGTCTTCTTGTTACCGGGGGAGAATTCAATTTCGGTTACGGACTTTCGGATACCATCGACGGATTGCTGCAGGTGGCGGGCGGTTCCGTACATTTTGCCTCCTGTACACTTTATGTTGCAGCAGATGTCGATTTCGTCGGGGCAACGGCAGTTGTTCCCGACCAGGGAGTACTCAATTTCAACGGCGTTTCGATTCAGCAGTTCTTTCCGGGAAATGAAACACCCCACCTCACGATTGTACACAGCGGCACCGGTATCATGAATGTACGGAACAACCGTTTGCGCGCCGGAAAAATTGAGGTGCAGAGCGGTTCAGTGGTTTTTGACACCGCACTTTTCGCCGATACGGTTTCTGTAATGTCAACAACTGTCTTGCAGCTCGATACTGCCGCAGGTAACCGGGATACCATACTTTCGCTCAGTGGATCCGGAAACCTGAATTTCGGAAAGACCGAACTCTTTCTATCGTCCTCCGTGCAAATGAACATGTTTTCGAATATATCGGGTACCGGTGCAATTACTTTTTTTGGAACCGATGTAATCGATTTCGAGCCGAAGTCCGATTACCGGTTCGAAAAAATCACGAAACGGGGGAGTGGAGCCGTACAGGTGGGCATGTACGGGCTGGTCACGAATGACCTCGCCATTGAAGAGGGGGTATGGAACTGGTATACTTCCGGAAACGATACGGTATACGACAGTATCACGATCAGCGGTGGACAGATGAAACTGTACTCTTCGGTAATCAACACCGGAGCGATAAGAACGAGTGCCGGAACGGTGCAGTGCAATACAGGAACATTGGTAATATTCGGAAACGGCGGAGAAGCCGATCTGTCGGGGCTGACTGCACTTTCGGCCGATTCCGGAGGACTCGAATTCAGGGGGACGGGAACGTCGCTGTTTACACTTGCTTCGAACGGTACCCTGATGCTTCCACCGATCACCATCAACGGCACTTCGCTTGATACCGTAAGATTCAGCAGTTCGATCCTGGCCAAAAGTGTTCACCTGATGACGGGTATCCTTGAATTCGGTAACAGTTTTACGCATACGGTCGATTCGCTCTTCGGGAGTGGCGGTACGATGAATTTCGGCAGCAGTACCGTCACCGTTACCATCGGAGACGCCGATTTCAGTGGACTCTCCGGTCTGATTCCCGGCACCGGAACGTTAGTTCTATCAGGTGGCGTTTATCTGCGGTATCTTACCCCATCTTCAACGACGTCGCTTCCGGATATCATAAAAAGCGGTACGGATACCGTCATGATCAGTGCGTATCCGCTTACCTGCACGGGGTTGACGGTAAATGACGGTGTCTTTGATTTCAACGGGCGGGATGTAACCGTCAACGGCGATATGACATTTACCAATGGTACCGATACCATGGTAACGGGACTCGACGGGGCAACGTTGACGGTAAACGGTAATGCCGTCTTTTCGGGGCAGAGCGGAAATCTTCTCGATCTTTCTCCCGCCTCGGCGTGGACGCTTTCGGTGACCGGTATCTTGCAGGCCGATTATGCGGTCATCGGAAAATCCAACGCCGGCGGTGGCGTTCAGGGACAGGCGTCGGTCAATTGTACCGATTCTGGCGGGAACACCAACTGGTATTTCGTGCCGCCCGATACCTTTCCCCCCGATAATCCGATGACACTACAGGTGACAGCGGTATCCACTTCGGAACTTGAAGTCATATGGAATCCGTCGGCAGTTGCGGCGGCGGATGCCGATTCCGTCGGCCTCTGGTATAAAACGGATGCTTTTCCGGACGGTGCCAATGATGTGACGGCAACGCTGATCGGGAAGTATGCAATAACCGATTCGGTACAGACCGTTTCAGGGTTATCGCCGTACTCGCTCTACTATGTCGTCGCCGCGATAAGGGATACGCTCGATCAGTGGTCGGATATCAATTCCGCGAACGATACCGAATACACTTACGCGGAACCGCCAACCGTGGCATCGCCGATCGATACCGTCTACCGGAAGGATGTCGCTTTAACATGGAACAATCCGGCAGGACTTTCAGCTATCGACTCAGTTTACATCCACTGGGATACCGTTCCCACAACGGGGTGGGTGCTTGACACTACCCTGAGTGGTACCGAGAACAGTTGTACCGTCTCAATGCCGTTTACGAGTGAGGGAACGTTCAGACTTATGATTTCCACCTCATGGGACAGCGCGGGTCTTCACCATGAAGAAGATGCATTCATCGATACGTTCCTTTTCAGTATTGATCCCCCGGTTCTCGTTTCTCCTGCGGATACGGTGAGAATTCAATTGGTACCGATTTCATGGACAAACCCGGGAGGATTGACTTCGAACGATTCCGTGTATCTTCATATTGATACGGTATTCGGTTCCGGCTGGATCCTGGACCAGACGATGTCGTGGACAACAACGAGTGCTACGGTCGATCTCCCGCCGATGGAAGGCGTTTATAAATACATGCTGTCGACGTCACTTGACAGTACCGGAATAATGGATACCGCCAACCGGCTGATCGATACCGTTGTTTTCAGAATCGTACCCCCGGTGATCACCACGCCGTTCGATTCCACGGAGAGCCTTTCTCCTGCAGTCGCATGGAACGCTGCTGAAGGTATGACCGTTGATGATTATTATTATGTATACGATGATACCATCACCGGAGCCTGGGGATGGACATTCAGGGGAAAAATGGCGTATCCGTCAACCGGTACGACGTTAACCTACGGGAGGATCGGTACCTACCGGTACCGGGTTACCACTTCGTTTGACAGTCTTGCCGCACTGGAGTCGGAGAACGGTGCGTACGACACCATTTTTGTCATCGATACGACCGGGCCGACAAGTGTGTTTTTTTCCATTTACGATAACAGCGGCTATACGGCGGATAATGATCCGCCCCTGGCGATTGCCGTCACCGGAGCCGACAGCATGCGGCTGGGGACCGGTGCGGATACCGTTTCCGCTATGTGGAAACCGGTCGTTTCTTCCGACAGCATTTCCATCGAAGCCGGCGGTGAGGGGAAAAAGCATGTATGCATTCAGTTCAAGGATACTGTGGAGAATCGGAGCGTCTGGTATGTCGACAGTACCATGTATGATACTACTGCGCCGACGGGAACCGGAATAGTCGTTACCGATATCAACGGCTACACTACGGATCCGGATCCGGTGCTGTCGCTTTCGGCGACCGGCGCCGACAGTATGCGTATCGCCGAAGCCGCGGATACGGCTAACGCTGCATGGAAAGTATATGTGTCGATTGACGGTATCGACCTCTCCACCGGTGGCGACGGACTCAAACAGGTATATGCTCAATTCAAGGATGCTGCCGGAAACCTGACGGACTGGGTGTACGATTCAACCCTGCTCGATGCGACGGTCCCGTCGGGAACTATCTCAATATCGGACCGGAAGGGTTATACGAACGATGCCGATCCGCCGTTAACGGTGAGCGCGACCGGTGCCGACAGTATGAGGATAGGTTTGGCATCCGATACAGCATCGCTTCTCTGGAGTGTCTTCGGCCCGATTGACAGTATATCTGTTTCCACCGGCGGTGAAGGTACGAAAAGGGTATATGCCCAATTCAAGGATATTTCAGGCAACGAGAGCGACTGGGCAGTGGATTCGACCATCTACGATACCACCGGACCGGGTGCGTCGGTAAGTACTTCCGGTACATTCAATTATCTGATATGGACGGGTGCCGTTTCCGGCACGGCTGCCGATGCAGGCAGTGGAGTTGATTCAGTGTCTGTCGCCATCCAACGGAACGTTGATGGATGGTTCTGGAACGGAACCGGATGGCAGAATACCGTTTGCAGTGTTCCCGTTCAGGGAACAACTGCCTGGCAGGCAATACTTCCCGATACGGTACTTGGTGATGGTAACCATACCGTGACCGTATCGGTTGTTGACGGCGCGGGGAACCGGGACAGCGGTGCTGCCGCCGGTTCCTTTACCTGGTACAAAAGGCCGAAAGCCCGTTTCTCGGCCGTTCCCGGAACGGGTTCCGTACCGCTTACGGTTGTTTTTACCGACAGCTCGGATGGCGTCGTGACGTCACGCGAGTGGCAAGTGGGTGATGGTGCGGTCGATACCGCGGTAACGTTGACGCATGCATATCAGACGGCGGGATGGTATGATGTGCTGCTTATGGTGAGCGGTCCCGGGGGAAGCGATACCGTTACGAAAGACAGTTGCATTATCGTGCATGATACCACCGGTCCGTCACCGTTGAATTCCGTTTCGGTAACGGCATTGAACTGTTCAACGGCAGTCGTCATCTGGACACAACCGGTGGAAACGGATGTCGATTCGGTATCCATAAATATTTCATCTACCGGTTTTGTCGCCACACCCGCCAACGGCGAACGGATTGAACGGGTTGGAGCGGGTAAACTCCGGGATACCCTCTACGGATTTCCTCCCGATGGCATGGTGCTGTTTATAACGACCTTTGTTAAAAATACCGGTGGATACTGGTCGTATGTCAGCACCGCTTCTTCTGTGGTGCTCAGGCTTCCCGATGGAAGCGCACCTCCATATTCACTTGCAGTTTCACTACAATCAGAAGGGGATACAACGGTCCGGATAACCGTTGATGCCGATACCGGTGTCGAATCGGGATTACAACAGTGGATCGGGTTCGGCAGCACCCGGCAGGTCGCGACCGATTCCATGATGCCAATACAGTATCGGGATACGTCGATCACCACGCCGCTGCAAACGATACCGGGATGGCGATATGTCGCCAGTGCGGTGGAGGATTCCGCGGGAAACCGGTCGGGGATACGCCTTGACAGTTGCCTGATCAACAATCTGCCGCCGAAGGTGACCTTCTCGGGAGATACGCTGTTGCGTGAGGATACCGCCTGGAGTGCGGGAATCCAGGTGGCGGACTTCAATGGCGATCAGGTGAAGGTTGCAGTCAAACAGGGGCCTGAGCAGATGTCACTGAGCGGTGGTACTCTTGTCTGGACTCCCGATGACGCGGATGTTGGTGTTCAGACGGTGATTGTTACCGGGGAGGATGAACGGGGTGGTGTAAGTGAAGCGACGATCACTCTAATCGTCGAGAATCAGGATGAACCGCCTGTTCTCACTTTTTCGGGTGATTCGGTAATCGATGAAGATCAGGAGTGGCATGCGCTGCTGCTTGTGAACGATCCGGATCCGGGAGATTCTGCGGTACTGACTGTCGAGAGAAAACCCGCCTGGGTATCGGTAAAAGGTGATTCACTGTACGGTACGCCGCGTGAGGAGAATGTCGGCAGCGATACATTGCGGTGTATGGTTACCGACCGAACCGGCTTGAGTGATACGCTGTTCAGAATTCTTAAGGTGGAAAATGTCAATGATACACCGGCGATCGTCCTGAATACCGTACCCGATACCGTTGTCGAAAAGACTATTGGAGAGGCCGTGATCAGTATTGAAGATCCGGATGCCGATGATACATTATCGGTGGTATGGGTGAAGTCGAAACAATGGTTGTCGGCGGGAATCCCCGTGCGTGACAGTGTTCTTCGCCGCTGGACGGTGACCTTGACCGCCACTCCGCAGCAGCGTGATACCGGAACCGCGATTTTTGCGATGGCGTTCATCGATCGTGACGGTGCGAGTGTGGTACTTGAAGATACCATTCATGTACCGGATGCGAATGATCCCCCGGCAGCTCCGAAAATCAGTCGACTGGTGGCGGGCGGGGCAGTGCAGTATGCCCTTACGACCAATGACGATTATGATACATCGCTGATTTACGCAGTGGTATTTCGTTCACTTGACGATTCCACGAAACACTGGTCGGACCGCTCTTTACGCGGCAGGTTCAGTTTCTATCCACTGGCTGATGCCATCTATCAACTTGAAGCACGGGCTATCGATCAGACGGGGCTGGAGACACAACCGGTATTCGATACGCTGAAAATCAACGGAGCGTCACAGCGTGTATTTTCGGATACCGGCTGGAGCATGATGGCGATTCCGGCACCATATCGTTCCGATGCGCTCAAACAGACCGCCTACCTCCTGCATTGGGATGAATCGATATCTGAACGTCAGGTATATCACTATTACCTGAGGAAGGACGAACTCCCCACGATTGAACCGGGATATGGCTACTGGCGTAAAGGAATCGGCAGGGATACCGTCACGATTGCTCAGGACGCACTCCTGCGCACGCCGGTGACGATCTCACTGGTGAACAAGGTTTCCGGATGGAACCAGATCGCTTCGCCTTTTCCGTATCCCGTTATCTGGCGGGGAAAGAGTTCCGTACTCTGGAAGTGGAATCAGTCAACAGGTGATTTCGAGGAGAGTGACAGCATTCTGGAACCATGGGCGGGGTATTGGCTTCAAAGCGACGTTACCGACAGTGTAACGATTGATACCGTACCGTTTTTCAAGGGATCAACGCTTGCCAAACGGCGGAAAGTGTGGTTTAATAGTCAGCATCAGTGGGTTTTCAGGGCGGTATTGACTACCGATGAAGGGTGCGATGCGGAAAACAGTTTCGGTTTCATGCCCGAGGCGAAAGACGGCTACGACCGGCTCGATCGGCCCGAGCCGCCGCGAATGGCCGGAACGGGATCTCTCTATTTCCCCCGGAGTGGATGGAAACGCGGTATGGCCAAGTTCGCTTCGGATATCCGGAGAAAATGGGATGCGGTAAATATGTTCGAGTTCGGTATTTCCGGAACTTCGCGGTCGGGTACGGCGAAGGTCAGCTTCGAGGGGCCCGGGGCATCCATACCGATATATCTGTTCGTTACTACCGGCGACTCGTTCAGGCAGGTCAATCCGGATGAGGGAATCACGGTACCGCTGACCGGATCGGACAGTTACCGGACACTGGTGGTGGTCGATAATGTGGCCGCTCTGCAGCGACTGCCGCTTAGATTCAGTATGGGCAATGCCTATCCGAATCCTTTCTGTCCGTCAACCAGAATCAATTATGTATTGCCTTACCGGTGGGGGAATGACGGAAAAATGGTGACACGGGATTATGAGGTTGCTATCGAGTTATTCGATTTGAAAGGAAGAAAGATTCGGACACTGGTGCACCGGAAAATGCGGCCGGGAGCGTACCAGATTTTCTGGGATGGAAAAAGCTCAAGCGGAAGAGTGGTCGCCTCGGGGCACTATTACTGTCGACTCAAAGCCGCGCCGTTTGAAGAAATCCGTAAGTTGACACTGGTACGTTAGTGAACTCACGAAAGGTGTTGCTGATGAAAATGGTGTTCGTGGCAGGAGTAATTTTCTGCATCGCTTTGTTACCGTTGCCGATAACTGCACAGAATACAGTGACCGCAAAAGTAACCCACCTGGTGGGCACTGTTGAGGTGAGGTCGAAAACAGCGGCTTCATGGCGTCCGGCCCGACTCGGAATGACCGTCAAGGAAAAAGGGGATATCAGAGTCTTCGTGGAATCCGAGGCGGAGGTGACGTTCACCGACGGCACCAAACTTAAAATAGGTGAAAACAGTGTGGTGACGCTTTCGCGGATGAAAACCGAATCCGGGGGCGAATCGTCACAGTCAACCGTGAAGATTCTCTCGGGGAAGGTATGGGGGAATGTTAAAAAACTTACCAGTTCCCGTTCGGAATTCGATTTCGAGACGCCGACGGCAGTTGCTTCGATACGCGGTACCCGGCTTGGTATCGAAGTGGGAAAGCGGCGGACCACGGTTGACGTATATGAAGGAAAAGTGTTCGTCAGAAGGAAAAGCGGCCGCGGATCGGCGATGGTGACGAATAATAACCGCGCCATCGTTGAACAGGGTAAAAAAGAGGTGAAGGTACTTGATTTCAAGACTATCCGCGAAACGATTGACACGCGTAACGGTTCCATGGAACCGGTGGATCCATTCGTGGCGTCGTCACAACAATCTGACTCCTCTGCAGTTCCGCAGGATACGGCGGGGCAGCAACCATCTGATACTGCAGGAGCGGAAAGCGGCGCCACTGATGAAGATGCCACGGGGCAGGGAACGGAAATACCGGACAGCAGTGGGACCGGTCAGGGAGCGGAATCCGAAGGGGAATCCGGGAGTGCGGAGACGGAATCCGTTGATGCGCGACTGTTACTGACGGTTGCTACTCCGGCGAAAGGCACGAAAATCACCGAACCGTTGATTATCGCAACCGGAAAAACGACTCCCGGCGCGAAAGTGTTCGTCAACGAAATGCAGGTATCGGTCGGTCGGGACGGTACATTCAACGGACGTATTCCCCTCCCGGATGAACCGTACACCTATACCGTGGTTATCCGGGCTGAACTTGACGGAAAAGAGGTGGTTCTGCAGCGGCAGGTGACGTACGAGCCCAAGACCGGAAAGCTTTTTCTCGAATGTTCATCTCCTGCCGACGGCCGGAAAATCACCTCACGCAGCATCCGGATAAGCGGGAAAACACTGCCGCGGGCAACCGTTTCGGCGAACGGAATACCTCTCAGTGTGGCGACGAACGGTGTGTTCAGTGGCGAACTGCCGCTCACCGAACAGATGATCGGCGAATATCAGCTTGAAATCATCGCCAGAAACGATGATGATGAGCTCAATCGCATGATGAATCTCGAAATCAGCGGGGAGTCTCCGCAGATCAATATCAGCGCTCCGGTGTGTCTGTTCAGTCTCCAGGGACAGCAGGCCACGCTCCAACGAACGGTACCGTTGCAGTTGCTTGATCGCACCCCCGGGGATGAACTGACTCTTACCTATATCAACAACGGATCGGTCGAAAAGATAAGCAGCGAACCTGGGAGAACGGAAAACGTACTGCTCAACGAGGGTATGAATGAGTATTCCTTTCAGGTAACGGACCGGGCGGGAAACACTTCACCGGTATTCAGGGGAAAGCTCTATTATCTTCCAGGTCCGATTATTCTGCTGCTCAATGAGCCCTCACGCAATCCGATGGTGTATGAAGGTGTTCCACCGGTACTTCATCCCGGACGAACCGTAGCTGAGGAGCCGGTCGACGTGGAGGTGGAGATCGATGACGGCATCGGTACCGTACCGCTTTCGATCAAATACTGCCGGGTGACCGGTAATGGTCAGACTATACAGTTACGCAACAACAACGATTACATCTACACCGGTTCGGTAAACGTGCGCCGGGGGACCAACCAGTTCACCGTCCAGGTCGAAGATCTGACCGGTAGGCTGGAACAGTTGCGATTCTCGGTAATCGTCAAATAGCGGAATAGAGAAGCGAAGAGGGGCGCTGCTACAGCGTCCCGGGTGGGATCGGGAATTATCCCACCACTTTTTTCCCCGCCTCCCACAAACGGTCAAGTTCCTCAAGAGAGGCTTTTTTCATGTCGATACCGGCTTCCGCGCAGGCGTCCTCGATATAACGGAAGCGCCGCGTGAATTTTTTATTGGCACTCCGCAGCGCCTCTTCGGCACAAATCCCCCGGTGTCGGGCGACATTGACTAACGCAAACAAAATATCACCGAGTTCTTCGGCAGCGTGCTCCTGATCGTTTTCCTCGATCGCTTCACGGAATTCATGGAACTCTTCTTCAACTTTATCCAGTGCCGGACCGGCATTCTCCCAGTCAAATCCGACACCGGCAACACGTCGCTGAATTTTCTCAGCTCTAAAGAGCGCCGGCAGGGCTGCGGGAATATCATCCACCAGGTATTTGCGGTGTTCCTTTCCCTTTTCATTCTTTTTGATCCGTTCCCAGTTATGAATCACTTCATCCGATGAAGAAACTCTAACGGAATCGAATACATGGGGATGGCGACGGATGAGTTTTTCGTTGATATCGCGGGCAACCTCCTCCATGGTGAAGCGATTCGCTTCGGTCTCGAGCTGCGTATGGAAGACTACCTGCAACAGTACGTCGCCGAGTTCCTCACGCATTTTGACCGGGTCGTTTTCGTCAACCGCTTCGAAAAATTCATATGTTTCGTCCAGAAGGCCCTTCAGTAATGATGCATGAGTCTGTTCCCGGTCCCACGGACATCCTCCCGGAGCCCGCAGACGGGCGACAATGGCAATCAGGCGTTGTAGTTCGCTGTTCATATATCCTCAGTTCGATTCTGTGAAAAAAACTATTCGTTCCAGACACCTTTGCCGGAGCGGATCACCTCCGGAATATCATTGGTAAGATCAATGATGGTCGATCCCGTGGGATCGTCAAGCTGTCCCGCATCGAGCATGACGTCAACCTCGTTGAGCACGGCGTCGCGTACCTCGTCGGGATTGCCGCGGAAACTTCCCGGCAGATTCACCGAGGTATTCGCAAGCGGTTCACCAAGAAGGGTTACCAGATCAATTACCGTCGGGCAATCCGGAATACGGACGCCGACGGTTTTCCGTTTTGGGCTGATTTTTTTTGGTACCAGGTGCGTCGCCGGGAGAATGAATGTGTACGGTCCGGGAAGATACCGTTTCATGAGCTTGAAATGCGCATTCGAGAGGTGCACGTAGTTCGACATCTGAGAAAAATCGCTGCAAATGAAGGAGAACAGACGGCGGTTATCTTTCTGCAGCAGCCGCCCGATACGTTCGATTCCTTTGACATTGCTGAGCGCTGCGCCGATGCCGTAAACCGTATCCGTCGGATAGACGGCGATACCACCCTCATATTTACAGATACGGGCGGTTGCCTCGATATACCTTCGTTGCGGGTTGACAGGATGAACTGTGTAGGTAATCATGTATCCCGATGGTCTTTCGTATCGTGTTGAAGGGTGACACCCGCGAGTGCCTGCAAGTGTAATCCGACCGCGGCGGCGAGACTTTCGGGATTGTATCCTCCCTCGAGCACCGAAACGATGCGGCCGTTGCAGTGCCGCCTTGCGATTTCCATTACCCGGATCGTTGCGGTATGAAATACTTCTTCATTCAATGAGAAATTGCCGAGCGGATCGCTTGCAAGCCCGTCGAATCCGGCGGAGATAAGAATCAACTCGGGAATGAAACCGAGGCTTTCAAGCCGTTGTGAAAGCGTGTCAAGGGCGACAAGAAGATGCCCATCCTCAACGGTTCCGTACGGATTGTCCGGTCGGGGCATCGGATAATTGAAGGTGTATCCCTCTCCGGAACCGCTTCCCGTACGCAGGGGAGACCCGGTTCCCGGGTAATTACCGAAACGGTGGGTCGAAAAATAGAATACCGACGAATCCGCATAGAAATACTCTTCGGTACCGTTACCGTGATGAAAATCCCAGTCGACGATGAGAACGTTCTCAATATTGTATCGTTGCTGCGCATACCGGGCGGCTACCGCCACATTATTGAAGAAACAGAATCCCTGGCCCTGATTCATACCATCATGGTGTGCGCTGTCGTGTGCATGATGCCCGGGAGGACGTACCGCGCAGAAGGCGTTTGCCACTTGACCGGTAAAAACCGCGTCGATTGCTTTGACCGTTGCGGCAATTGCATCGCAGGCGGCCGGTCCGGTAGTCGGAATGGCACGGACGGCATCAATGTGTTCTCCGGTATGCACCAGCGCAATCAACGGAAGGTGTACCTGCGGATCGAATGAGAACTCCAGCCGTTTGAATCGTTCCGGAGTAGCCGAGGCGGCGAACTGTCGTTCTATCGCGACAAGTCGTTGAGGTGACTCGGGATGCCACGGTTCAAGCTCATGCTGCAGGAATGATTCGTTGAATAAATATCCGGTTTTCAGTCCCATACCGGGTAAAAATACATCCCGACTCCCTAGTTCCGGTATGCATTGACATTGTCTTTCCGCTAAGGTATCATCTGAATACCTTAATCACCGATTAACGTGAATATCTACAGGAGAAGTGCAATGACCAGAGAATCTGATACGCTCGAGGTGACCGTTACGACGGATCAGGACACTCCTTTGATTGAACTTACCGGAAAAGTGGCCGATGCGGAAGTGAAAAAATTCCAGCGGAAGATTGATCAGCTCTACAAGAAAAAATACGCCTCAATAGTGGTTGATGTGAGTAAGGCGAGTTTTATGGACAGTCACGGGCTGGGAACGATTGTCTATTACCACACATTGATGCAGAAGGAAAAACGGACCCTCATTCTTGTCAATACCAACACCGACAGCAACTCGTACCTCAACCGGCTGTTTGCACTGACGAATCTGGATAAAGTGCTTAATCTACGTACCACGACTTCGGAAGTGTAGAAGGAGCTAAAGAAAACAGCTCGGTATACCGCCCCGCGACGCTACCGCAGTGCTGTTTCGATTCTTTCCAGCGCGGTTGCGACCCGTTCCTGATTGTTGAACGCACTGATGCGAATAAATCCTTCGCCGCATTTTCCGAATCCCGCCCCCGGTGTGCAGACCACTCCGGCTTTCTGCAGCAGTAAGTCGAAAAACGTCCAGGAATCTTCTTTCGCGTCAACCCAGATATAGGGGGAATTGATTCCTCCCGTACAGGAGTACCCGAGTGCTTCCATTTTGGTACGGATCATTTTCGCGTTGGTCATGTAGTAATCGGTGAGCTCCCGTACCTGTCGGGGACCATCGCCCAGATAAATCGCTTCGGCAGCACGCTGTACCGGGTAGGAAACACCGTTGAATTTGGTGGTATGACGGCGATTCCATAATCCGTGCAGTGAATGGGCGTTTCCGGCGGTGTCATACGCCATACAGGATTTCGGTACTACCGTATAGGCGCATCGGGTACCGGTAAATCCGGCGGTTTTCGAAAAACTTCTGAATTCAATGGCCACCTCACGGGCCCCTTCGATTTCATAGATACTCTGTGGAATGGTATCGTCGCGGATAAACGCTGCATAGGCGGCATCGAAAAGAATAAGCGCTTTTTCCGCACGGGCGTAATCGACCCACTCCTTCAGCTGTGCTTTGCTCGCAACCGCACCGGTCGGGTTATTCGGGTAACAGAGATAGATCAGATCCACATGGGTTTGGGGAACCGGAGGAACAAAGCCGTTTTCCGAGGTCCCGTCGAGGTAGATGAAACCTTCGTACCGTCCGTCTGAAAACCGACCGGTACGTCCCGCCATAACGTTGGTGTCGACATATACCGGGTAGACGGGATCGGGAATAGCTATGGTGATATCATTCGCAAACAACTCCTGAAAATTCCCCGTATCGCATTTGGCTCCGTCACTGACGAATACTTCGTCCGGCTCGACTAGTGCACCACGTGACCTAAAATCCTGCTTCGCCACCTGTTCACGCAGAAATGCGTACCCCTGTTCCGGTCCGTATCCGCGAAATGAAGAATCCGATGCCATTTCATCCACGGCCTTGTGAAATGTATCGATACAGACCTGTGGCAGCGCACGGGTGACATCACCGATGCCGAGTTTGATGACCTCTCGATCGGGGTTTGCTTCCTGGAAGGCAGCAACCCGTTTGGCGATATCGGAAAAGAGGTACGAAGATTTCAGTTTGAGATAATTTTCGTTGAGGCGAATCATGATAACTCCGTTATGTAATGAGACAAATTATGAGTATGAATGATACTAGATGGAGGGAGGGGCGGTCAAGAGCTCAGGATATCAAAAACTACCGGGCGGGCGTTGTGGAAAGGGCAGGTTTGAAACCTGCCCGTACAGAGATTCGTCCGTATAATAATTTTGAATTCAGCATTCAATCACGGCTGATGCGCGAAGCAGTAGAATCCTCCGTAGCCGCCGCCGTTGCCGATGGTATACACGCCGCGCACTCCGGGGCCGGTGCTTTCGTCAAGATCGAATCCCGCTTCGCATCCTGACGCATTCATCGCGGAGATCCAGTGCTGCATACCACCACCCCGTCCGCCGCCTCCCGTCGACTGCGGCCATGAAAGGCCGACACGCGGTTGCGAGCCGGCGGTGGTTGAGGTCCAGTCTTCACAGGTTCCGCTTCCGGTGGCAGTACCGGTTCGACCGCCGCCTCCGGTATAGAGTTTTCCGAGAGAATCGGAACCGGTGACCGTCATGTGGTTGTCAACGATCGGCTGGGTAGGATCGGGCCGGTGATTCGGAATACCGTACTCATTAGGAAGATCATTGATGATTGCGTCGTCGGCATTGACGGGATGTGTATTGAGCAGTTCGCTTTTATTGTTCGCGAGAGAATGAATTTTTACGGCAGAAAGTAAAATATACGGGCGGGGTACTGTTTATTACCGACCGTTATCTCTTCGTCGATAACGGTTTCTGATACTGTCGCTGACTGAAATCAACTCCAATCCTCTCGAGTTCCCTGAAAACGATGAGCGCCGCCCAGGCATCATTCGCCGCATACAGTAACTGTCTTTCAGACAGTGTTCTGTTCGACCAGTTCGAGGTGGTAGACTTATGCGATTTTACAAACCGCTTTTTGAAGAGAAACGCGATGGCGGTTTTTACCCCGATCGAATTTTTCAGTTCGAAATTTATTTTAAATACGGCATCGAGATCGATAACCGCTTTCGGGTGAATATGCAATTTTCCCGCGATCCGTTTGATATCATCATTGAGACCGAATCCGACTTTTACCAATCGGTTCGATTCGAGAATTTTTGCGACAACAGGTTCGCACAACCGGTGGCAGGTCTGGAAAATGTAAGCGCAGTCCGGTGTCGCGAATTGCAGAACATGCGGCCCTGCAGACCTCTGCCCCTTTATGAATGTCGGTCTCGATTCAGTATCGAATCCGATGAAGGAATGCCCTCGAAGCGCATTGAGCGCGGCGGTTGCTTCGGCAGGCGTGGTGACCAGGCGAATGTTTTCAAGATCGAGCCCGTCAAACGGAGGCATGGTACGGATGGTGTCTCTGGTTGGTAATAGACGGGGGTTCGGTATGCGTGGTATCATATTTCTCTCATCACTTTTTACCCTACCCCAGCCACAATTTCCGGTCCAGGCTCCGGTACTGAATCGCTTCGGCAACATGTGCCGCCTGTATCTGTTTCTCTCCCGCAAGGTCGGCGACGGTTCGTGAAACCTTCAGTATCCGGTCGTACGCCCGGGCCGAGAGTCCGAGCTTTTCAATCGCGCTGCGGAGCAGGTTCTGGCTCGCTTCGTCAAGTTCACAGTGTTTCTTGACATGGCGTGATTCCATATGAGCGTTGCAGTAGATTTTAGTATCTCTGGAAAAACGAGCTTCCTGCCTGTTCCGGGCGGCGATCACCTCTTCGCGCAGGGAGGCCGAATCACGCCCCGGCTGTTTCTGCGCAAGTTCCTCGTAGGAGAGCGCAGGAACCTCTACATGGATATCGATGCGATCAAGGAGCGGCCCGGAGATTTTCGCCATGTACTTCTGGATCTGGTCGGGACGGCAGCTGCACTCATGCCGGGGATCGGTGAAGTAACCGCACGGGCAGGGGTTGAGCGCCACCGCGAGCATGAACCGGGCAGGGTAGGAGAGCGAAACCGCTGCGCGGGAGATCGTCACTTTGCCGTCTTCGAGCGGTTGTCGCAGATTCTCAAGAACATTTTTATTGAATTCCGGCAATTCATCCAGAAAAAGGACCCCATGATGGCTCAGACTCACCTCCCCGGGGCGCGGGTACGATCCTCCGCCGATCAGGCCCGCATCGCTGATGGTATGATGCGGCGAGCGGAACGGACGCGTTGCGAGAAGCGGGGTATCCGGATCAAGCAGGCCGGCAACGGAATGAATTTTGGTGGTCTCCAGCGCCTCGTCGAGGGAGAGATCGGGAAGAATGGTGGGGAATCGGCGTGCGAGCATTGTTTTTCCGGATCCCGGTGGGCCGACCATCAGAATATTATGCCCTCCCGCGGCAGCCACAAGCAGAGCCCGTTTGATGTGCTCCTGTCCTTTAACGTCTTTGAAATCAATGTGATAGTTTCGTGCGGTAGTAAAAAGTGCTTTAAGATCAGTGGTATAGGGTTCCGGCGAAGTTTCGCCCTGGAGCAGCTGCAGTGCATCGGTGAGGTTATCCACCGGGTAAATCGAGACCCCTTCGGCAACCGATGCCTCCATGGCGTTTTCCCGTGGAACGATCATCTTCGGGATTCCCATCTCCCGAGCCTTGATCGCCATGGAGAGCACCCCTTTTACCCGTTTGACGGTACCGTCGAGCGAGAGCTCACCGAGGATCGTGTACCGGTCAATACCCTCAATCGCAACCTGCGAGGAAGCCATCAGCAGCCCGATCGCGATGGGAAGATCAAAGGCGCTTCCCTCTTTTTTTATGTCTGCCGGCGCCATGTTGATGGTCACCTTTCGCGACGGAAAGTCGAACCCGCAGTTTTTGATGGCCGACATAACCCGCTCACGGGATTCCCGCACTGCACCGTCGGGCAACCCGACAATGGTGAAGCTGGGGAGCATTTCTGAAATGTCCGCCTCTATTTCGATTTCGTACGCGTCGATTCCGAGTACCGCCATTGATCTGAGTTTTGCCAGCATGTGTCGAATTCCTTATTAATCGTGGACACCGTTTCGGGTGAATTCTATAATAAAGCCTGAATCGGACATTCCTGTGACGGAACCGGTTCGGAACCAGCACGGACAAACAATCCGAAATGACAGAACTAAAAATACTACAGGATTGATGAAGCGTTGTCGCACACAGACGTGCAACCATACCATGAAGATACGTTGCATCATCGGAAGAGGCAACCTTTTTCAGTGTTCACGGATTTTTCCCGCAACACACACCGGATTTTTTTTCTGCCGGATTCCGGTAGGGAGATTTGTCGTCAGGTAGTCAGGTAAACGGATGTACTTAAAAGATCGGAAAAACACACCGGACCTGCCGTCAGCGGAGGCTTCAGACAACGGGGATGCGTTTCTCGCTCAGCGCATTCAGGTCATGATGCAGCCGCGAACTCTGCCCTCGCTGGAAGGGGTGGAACTCGGTTTTCTTCAGCTGCCCGGAAGGCAGCCCGGAGGAGATCTTTTCGATGTTCTGAAAATATCCGAAGATGTTCTGGCGCTGCTCATGTTCGAGGTGCGGGAATTCGGTATGCGGTCCATGCTCATTGCCGCTATGGCGAAAATCTGCTTTACCAGTCATCTGAGTCAGAATGTTTCACCGGCGGCGGTTATCGAGCGTGT
>JAFGHA010000208.1 GCA_016930275.1 Chitinispirillaceae bacterium | reverse complement strand
TCTTCACATCCGCTAAGCACCGAGCAGAGACCACGCGGCTTGATCACCCGGGTGGCGACCTTGCTTACCAGCCGGTTGGCGGCGATTCCAACCACCGGTTCGACCCGGCAGTCGTCGAGGATGCTTCTGCGCAGGCGTTCGGCGACATCGGCGGCACCGCCTAAAAGACGCCTCGTGCCGGTCAGATCGACAAACAGATGACCCGGACCGGCACGTTCGACCAGCGGAGAGAGGAAACACGCCCGGTCGAAAAGCGCTTTTTCAATTCGTTCGTACAGCGACGGCACCGGATCGATAAGCACCAGATCGGGACAGAGCCGCTTCGCCGCTTCGACCGTCATGCCGCGGCTTACCCCCGCCCGCCACGCCTCGGTTGATATATCCAGCAGGAGCAGGCGCGATCCCGGAGCACGCACGGCAACCGGATAGCTGTCGAGACGCGGAGCCTGCATGCAGGCGACCGCCACATGAAAATGGGTAATGTTGACATGCAGAATAGTACGTTCTTCCATACGGTCTCACTCCCGGCGCGGATCGGGTGCAGCTCACTCCCCCGCCTCCGCTGCCATGATCTCTTTGAGCCGCCGTACGTTCTGCACCGCCTGCCCTTTCGAATGATTGTTGAATACCACCATGATCACCGCCGCCTGCAGTGCCATCGCCTGTATGCGGGGCACCCACTCCTGCAGTTCCGCATCGTTGTAACAGTAGTCATACCGGGTCACGTTGTCGCCCTTCCACCAGTTTTCCCGGTTACGGCCGTGAAAACGGACATAACCGGTCGCCGCGGTCACGAGACTCGTCGACTCCGGCAGTCCCGGCAGCTCCGGTTCGTCCACATTGACCAGCGCGACATCCCGTTCCCGCAGGCCGTCGTAGACGCTGTCGCGCTGCCACTCGCGGTTACGGAATTCAATCGCCACCGGTACGTGGGTAAGCAGCCCGCAGAGCGTGTGCACATAGGTGCGGTTGGCCGCGGTATAGTGAAAACTGAAAGGAAACTGCAGCAGCACCGTTCCCAGTTTTCCCGCGTCGGTGATCGGTTCGATACCGTGGAGAAATGCGGCCGCCGCACTGTTTACCGTGGCGCTGCTTCCCTCGTGCGTCATTGATTTGTGTCCCTTGACGGAAAAAAGGAAACCGCTGCCGGTACTCGCCGCCATCCGCCGCGACAGCGACGCGTCGGGCATTTTATAATAGGAAAAGTTGAGCTCCGCCAGATCGAACTCCTGCGCGTAGCGCGGCAGATACTCCGACGACGGTGTCCCCGCAGGATAGAGCACTCCCTCCCAGTCTTTGTAAGAATACCCGCTTGTCCCGAATCTGATTTTTCCCATACCCTGTATTCCGTTTATGATGCCGTCACGTATTTTTTTGCCCGTTCGCGCCATGCGGAGCGCATCGGGAGATTATCGACACTGCCGATACGTCCTTCACGCCGCATGGAAACGATCCGGGAGGCGCTGCGCGGTCCTATTCCCGGTACCCGCAGCAGTTCGTATCGGTCGGCCCGGTTGACATTCACCGGAAAGAACTCCGGATGGCGCTGCGCCCAGTGCATCTTCGGATCGATATCCGCCGGGAGGCTCCCGCCTGCATCGAACGCGATATCGGCACCCGAAAACCGGTAGAGCCGCATGAGAAAGTCAACCTGATAGAGCCGGTGCTCCCGCACGAACCCCGCAGTCGCCTTCTCGGGTGTTTCCCGCCGTTCACCCGGAATATTCCCGTCTCCAAGCCCGCGCTGATACGCCGAAAAGTACACACGTCCGACATTGAGTTTTTTATAGAGCCCCTCCATATACCGGACGATCTCCGCATCGGTTTCGTCGGATGCCCCCACCACGAACTGCGTCGTCTGCCCGACCTTCGCATACTGCCCGCCCTTTGCGGTAAGCCTGCTGATCCGCTGCATCGGGCGTATGATATCGTTGAGGTAGTTCTTGCGCCGTGACAGTTGTGAAAAATGCCGTTCTCCGGGCGTTTCGATATTGATCGAAACGGTACTCGCAAGCCGCAACGCCTCGTCGATCGCGGCGTCGGATGCTCCGGGAATGATTTTCAGATGTACATACCCGCGGTACCGGTGCTTCTTCCGCAGCAGACGTGCCGTATCGGTCAGAAGCGTCATGGTGCGGTCGGGGGTCCCGATCACTCCCGAACTCAGAAAAAGCCCGATCACCCGTTTGCTGCGCACATACTCTAAAAACAGCGTCGCCAGCTCATCCGGACCGATGGTACAGCGCGGAACATCGCGTGAATCACGGTATGGGCAGTATCCGCAATCATTGACGCAGACATTCGACATGAGCGTCTTGAGCATCACGGAATTTCCGCCCCGCGGCAGTGAAACCGGATAGAGCCAGGTACCGTCGCTCCCCCGTTTGCGATGATCGTCGCCGCTTTTCGTTCCGCATGCACACGATAGATCGTACTGCGAGGCATCGGAAAGCATTTGCAGTTTGGAAAGCGTGTCCATTGCGTACTTCCGCTGCGCGTTACGCTTTCCACCGTTTCAGTGTCGGAATCACGCTCTCCGCCATGCGCCGTGCCTGTTTTTCGTTCATCCCCATTTTTTCGCGGGCGATCTTCACCTGCATATCGATGAACACCGCCTTATCGAGCTTCACCGTGAACACCCCGTTCTGAAAACAGTATGTGCAGTATTCATCGCTTGCGCTGCCGTCGGCATTGCTGCCGTGCTGCTGCGTTTCGGCCATCGGCATACCGCAGCTCTGACAGACGGGATAGACCGGTTTGGTGATGCACATGGTGATCTCCTTGTATAAAGGGTTGGGTTAACAAATAGAACTAGTAATAAGCGTAAATTCCATTTTTTTCGACCATTCCCTGTCCCCGTAAGCGGAGAAAGGACTGGGACAGAGGCAGAGAAAAACAGACCTTAATACTTCCTGATCACTCCCACCAGCTTGCCCGCCACCTGCAGTGAACTGTTCGGGTCCAGCACGATGTCTTCGTATGCCGGATTTTCCGCACGCAGCTTCACCATTCCGCTTTCTTTTATAAACCGTTTGAGTGTCGCGTCGCCGTCGATCACCACCACCACCACTTCGCCGTGTTCCGCCTGTGATTTCTTTTTCACTACCACGATATCGCCGTTGAGAATGCCCATACCCGTCATGCTGTCGCCCCTGATGCGCAGTGCGAAAAGGCCGTCGCCCCTGAAGATCGACCGGTCAAGCGTGACGTACCCTTCGACATTCTCGATCGCGGTAATAGGTTTACCGGCGGCCACCGATCCGATGAGCGGTACCCCCTCTTCTTCCTCTTCGCCGAATTCCCCGGCGGCCAGAGTTGCACTGACCTCGATCCCGCGCGCCTTGCCGGGAAGCAGCCGGATGAATCCCTTCTGCTCGATCAGACGAAGGTGCTGGCGCACGTTGTTGGGGCTTTTATAGCCGAGTGCCGACGCGATCTCGCGCACCGTGGGCGGAAACCCGTTCTCCGACCGATACTTGAGGATATACGCGACAACGCGGTGCTGTTCCGGGGTCAGTTCATATGGTGCCATGTATCATCCCTCCCGATGTTTGAACATACTGCCGGCAATCACCAGATGCCGCTCACCGTCGGCCATGTTGACGAAACCGCCCCTGATGGTGAAGGCATGCAGCGGCATTTGTGCGGGACAGTTTTTGACCGGTGCGGTGGCGGTGACCGTTGCGGCGGTCCCCCTGCGTGGAGTCCAGAGTCGTCGTGGTTGCAGCAGCGGCGGAGTCATCTGAAACGGGACTTCGCCCGTTGAGCCGGTGTAATCGTACTTCATGGTATCCTCCGATGGTATCTGAAATGAGACTGTTTTCATGGTTTTTATCGTTTCACTCAAGTACATTTTAAATATACTGTTCATTTGAACAGTATGCAAGAAAAAGATACCGGAGAGAAGAATATTTTTAGCGAGCTGAACAATTCCGAGCGGGTAACTATTGCGATTTCCGGTACCCGATTGTATCCGAGGCTTATACATCCATTACTGAAATGGTGACATTGTCCACGGTACCCTGCCACAACGGAAAGAAAGAATTCATCACTAAGGACACGAAGAATTGGAGTCTGCAACAGAAAGGCAGCAACGATATAATATCCCGGCCGGGATATTATTCCGTCATCAGGATTGAACTGTTTGTACTGTTTCTGAGGTTATCAAGTTTTGACTGGATGGTGTCAAGTATACCGTCACCGGCATCCGGATGCTCAAGGAAAGCACCGATTCCGTCAAGCACGACCTTCACCTGATCCTGTGATTTCATCTGCCGATCGAGGAAGCAGCTGACCTTGGGGGTATGCTTCAGGAGTGAATCGGCCTGTTCCTGCACGCGCAGATAGCGGTCTCCCCGGTGTATGCTGTCGTACGTTACGTCACTGTTGGCCGCGATAAAACCGGGGTTCTCCTTGTCGTAGATGGTAAAGGCCTCTTCGGTTCCAAGAAACTCGATCAGCTTCCATGCCGAAGGTGTATCGCCGCATTTACCGGATACGACAAAACCGTCGATCGGTGCATCGATCGACTCGCGCCCCAGTTCCGGGTTTATTTCCGGGAAAGGAAACAGGCGCAGATCACTTCTGCCGGTGCTGTCGAAGTCGCTTACCATGAATCCTCCGATGAAGTACATTCCCGCACGCTCCCGTTCAAGCAGTTCTCTTCCATATTCCCACGGACAGGTATCCCACCTTCCCGTTGAGGAAGTAGTGTAATATGGCAACAGCTGTTTCCAGTACTCGAACACTTTTTTAACCTCTGCACTTTTCCACGAAGCTTTCCCGCCTGCCAATTGTGTATGAAAATTTAAACCGTTGATCCGCATATTCAGAATGTCAAAGGTGCCGAGTGCCGGCCATAAATCCCGGTTCCCGAAGGCGATCGGCTCCAGATTATCCTCTTTCATCCGTGCAAGCAGGTCAAGGAGACTCTTCCAGTCTTCGGGAACGTCGAAGCCGTGTTTTTCCCAGACACTCCTGCGATAATAAAATGCCCAGGGATACCGTTTGAACGGCAGCGTGTATCCGTCTTCATTGAGTTCGTAAAACACTTGTTTGACTGAGGTCGGCCACTTTTCTTTAAGATCGTCGTACAGTTTCTTTGGCAGTTTCCGCAGATAGTCGCCGAACAGCTGTGTCTGCAGCCCGGGCACCCAGCTGAAAACATCATCCGGACACTCTTCCAGATACATGGCAAGACAGTCTTTGAAGTGTTCATGCGGATACGGCTGATGCGCATACGGAATACCATTCCGTTCATTGAATACCGTGATAAGCGACTGTAACGCCCGTTCGTCACTGGTACCTTTCGCATTTGATCCTACAGTGTGATCACGGTTACCGTTCCCGGGTAACGATACACATATACATCCCGATACTGTTTTTTCTTCCGATTCGGAAAGTGGATTTCTTTTCGATACAAACAGCGTAACCGCGATCAATACAAGAATGATGACAATCGGTACCGTACTTTTTTTCAGCAACCGGGCTGTTTTTTCATCAATACGCTTATTTTCACCAATACGTCTGAGGCGAACGGCTGAAAAACCCTTTACCTCTCTGCAACCGGTGAAAATAATTTTCCGCTCGTTGTACAACTGTTTCAGATAGTTGCATATCGGATCAATCGCACGGACAGTGCAGGTGGGTACATCATCACCACCGCGAAAAAAAATTCCCATAAGAAACGGAAATCCGTTCCGTCCCCGGGCGAAAAGCGGCGAGCCGCTGCATCCGCGGCCATTTCTTCCGCTGAACTGAAACTCGAGCGGATATCCGTCCTGATCAATTTTCGGTGTAGTATGAAAGGTGATATCTTTCCATTTAACCCATTTCATCTGCTTTACCGATTCAACGGTGTACCCTTTTGTTTCCAGCTCGACCGCTTTCAGTTCCCGATAACTGCATCCTCTGAGCGAAAGCAGCTGCGGATAGCGTGCAATGACCGATTCCGGCAGCGGCTGCAGTATCCGTAACACTGTGATATCCAGCGATGTGTCTCCCGCAACCGGTGTAACTTCGATGAACTCGTTCCCGTTCTCGATCAGGATAAAAAAGCGGGTTTTCGGAACATAATTCCCGATGACATGCTGACAGGTCAATACGTACTCCGGTGATATCGGTACCCCTGTCCCGATAAATCCCCGGGGGCGGTCAATAACCGGTTGCTCAAATCCGGACCATACACTCGCGATTTTCATCTCGTCAGACATGGCTTCCCTTCATCAATGTCCCGTTTTGGAACTGCTTTCACCAATATTCCGGAAACGCATCCCGCAATTTCTCCATGGCATGTTTTTCCACCCGCAGGTACGCTTCCTTCGTCCACCCTTTCCCCCGGCAGATTTCATCCTCCGGCAACGGCATACACCCGATACCGTTGCGACTTGTCACACAATAAAACTCATCATCGGAAAGTATTCCCCTGACGATTCCTAACCGGTCCTCATAAAAACCCACCGGATCAGTGTACTGTCCGGGTCCCACCGCAACAACGTCCCGGAATTCAAAGGTTCCCGCGGAATGTTCCGGGGGTGCTTTCCGGTTCTCAAAGTGTAGAAGTTTTTTATAGCATACTTCCACCAGCCGGAGCACCGGCGCACCGATATATCCCGTTGAATCGGCCGGACCGGACAATGCCTGCAGAATCGCAAGTGCCATCAGATTGAAACGGTTCTCGATTACTTCATCCCTGAGCTTCGGAGCTACCTGTAACCGGCTTCCATCGGCATTTCGCTCCGGAGTAAACCGAATCCGGTTGATCTCCGTCAGTCGCAGCAGATTCCGGACCTGCTCCGAATCGAGCAGCTCCTTGTTGACTTCTGCAAGTTCACGACAGGCGCCGAACAGATAAACGGCATTCTTGCCCATGTTTTTCGTCAGGGAATATTCGCTTCCCGAAAACGGTCTGGATATCCCCGCGGTCAACCATTTTCCCTTTTCAAAAATATCAACCTGCGCGTCGTTATCAAGGAACTCCATTAAAACCGTACGATCAACGATCGATGCGGGTATATTGCTTTCCGGCCGGTCGGGATGGCAATTCGATTTTTTGAATCCGGTGAAATGAACCCACTTGTTTGAATACGGCAGTTGCGACACGATCAGGTCATAATCCGGCGTTATGTCACCATTGTTTTTGTCGACCTTCACTTCAAGGCGCCAGAACGGTTCAAACGGCCTCACCACCCGTGTTCGCCAACTGATCTTTGCTTCGACTTCTTTTGAAAAAACATACTCACCACCGGTGGATTTCGCAATAAGGCATACCGACATCGGAATCTCCAGTTGTACGGAACCGATCTCCACCTCATCTTCAGGATGCCGTTGCGCCATTTTCCACAGATATGTTTCGGATAGATAAGCCATTATTCCTCCTGTCGTTGATTTTGCAGCTCTTTATACTCTCAATCCGATTTCCTCGGCATGATATCATTTTTTTTTCGGAGGCTGCAGCAACGACGCATTCTTCAAAGATAACAAACGACTTCCCGGCAGCATGCATATAAAAATAAATCACCTATACCTTATAAATGTTCAGTACTCCCGCCTTCCCACAGCAGTTCAAAATAAAATTGAAAAAAAATCTCTGCCACAACGGGGAATCCGGATTGAGAGGATAGTGATTGCGTTACACGCGGCAACCGGTGCACCACCCCTTTTTACCGGCACTGCCGGTTACCGGTCACAAAACCTTTCATGAAAGGATTCATGCGATGAAACGTTCAGCCGACTTCATTATCATACCGGTATTCATTGTTATCGCCGTTATCAGCATACGTATCCTTGTTTCCACCTACGCCGCCCCGTTCCCGCAATCGGAAACACTCTATCTTGGCGGACCGCAATGGGGTTCCCCGAACTCGTTCAATCCGCTTGCCGACTGGCCCGCCTTCCCGGTTTCCGGCAAACAGGAGAAAATGCCATGCTGAAACACAATCCGACCCTCCGCTATATCGTTGTCAGAGGAGGATGGTACCTGCTCACCTTTGTTGTTGCAGTGACCCTCAACTTCATTCTTCCCCACATGGGAGCGGGCAATCCCGTCGACATTATCATGGCCCGAGTGACAAATGTCACTACTACCGAAAACGCGCGGGCGGTTGAGGAGGCGTATCTGAAGGAGTTCGGTCTTGTCGAAACCGACAACCGGGGAAACCTCCTGCACGATACCGACGGTAAACCCGTGATGACACCACTCTGGAAGCAGTTCCGCAATTACATAGCCATGTGCTTCAAAGGCGATCTGGGAACCTCATTTCTGAATTACCCCAAAAAAGTATCCGAGATTATCCGACAGGCACTTCCCTGGACAATTGCCCTGCAGCTGCCGACCATCCTGCTCGGGTGGATTATCGGAAATGTGCTCGGTGTGCTCGCCGCCTACCGTCGCGGACTTTTTGACCGTGTTTTCTTTCCGCTTACACTCCTTGCGAATGCGATGCCCTTTTTCGCCTTCGGTATGCTGCTGATGTTTCTTCTTGCCATTGTCGTTCCGGTATTTCCGGCTATGGGCGGATATGCGGGAAATCTTACTCCCGGGTTTTCCCTGCCGTTCCTGGTGAGCCTCGGCTACCATTATGTTCTCCCTTTTTTCTCGATTTTCCTGATTCTGGTAGGCGGACAGGCGATCGGTATGCGATCGATGTGCATTTACGAACTGGGTACCGACTATGTCAAATACGCGCAATGGCTCGGTATGCGAGAGAACATCATCATCAGATACATGTTCCGCAATGCGATGCTGCCGCAGCTCACCGGTCTTGCACTTCAGATCGGGGGGATGATCGGAGGAGCACTGATCACCGAAATGATCTTCTCCTATCCCGGTCTCGGCATGACCCTGCTTACGGCGATTCAGGGCAACGATTATCCCGTCATTCAGGGATGCACGCTGCTGATCACCGCAAGCGTGCTGCTGACCAACTTCGTGGTGGATATTCTCATCGGTTTACTCGACCCGCGGGTCAAAGCGGGCGGCACTGGAGGTCATCAATGAAACTGCTTTTCAATCTGCTTAAAAAACCGACGTTTATCATCGGTACCACCATTTTTTTCGGCATTATCATATTCGCACTGGTCGCTCCCCTGTTCTATCCGGTGGATATCATTTCCCGCGCGGGGTTACCTTACATGCCGCCCGGCAACGGGCATCCGCTCGGCACCGACCACCTGGGCGTCGACCTGCTCAGCCTGCTCATCAAAGGTCTGGGCGCATCGTTGTACGTCGGATTTCTTGCCGGTGCCATTGCGACAATTGTCGGAACATTCCTGGGAATCTTCAGCGGATTCAAGGGAGGCTGGCAGGACGACAGCATCACCCTGCTCACCAACCTGTTTCTGGTGATACCTCCCTTTGTCATTCTTATTCTGATCAGCAGCAGCCTCAAGGAGGGGCGTTCGCTCATGCTGATCGCCGGTATCATCGGCGCGACCGCCTGGACCTGGAGCGCCCGGGCGGTACGCGCCCAGGCGGCGAGTCTGCGCAGTCGCGACCATATCTCGCTTGCCCGCGTCAATGGAGAGCGATCGGTTTCGATCATGTTCAGACAGATTCTCCCCTACCTGTTTTCCTATGTCTTCATGGTGTTCATCATGCAGACGGCAAGCGGCATTCTTTCCGAGGCGTCAATCAGCATGATCGGTCTCGGTCCGTTCGATACCGTTTCACTCGGCACCATTCTCAACGAAGCGATGCGGAACGAGGCCCTCAGCGACGGTGCCTGGTGGGCGTTCATTCCCCCGATGGTCCTCATCACCGTTATCGTTTTCGCCCTTAACCTGATAAACACTTCAATGGAAGGCGTGTTCAACCCGCGTCTTCGTAAATAGGAGTTTCCATGCCGGTTTTTGAAGTTGACAATCTTCATCTGTACTATCAGACCCGTTTCGGCGACAGGATCCCCGCGGTTTCCGGAGTATCCTTCTCCATGGAACAGGGTGAAGTGCTCGGAATCGCCGGGGAATCCGGATGCGGCAAATCGACACTGGTCAACGGATGCACGGGTCTGTTCATTCCGCCGTTGCGTCCCGCCTCCGGCGATGTGCGTGTCAACGGCGTATCGATCATGAACCGGACACCGGACGATATCCGCAGGAAGGTTCTGGCAAGTAAAGTCGCCATGATTCCGCAGGGTGCGTTCAATGCGCTCAATCCGACCCGTAAAGTGAAGGACCTCGCGGCCGACATGATCGCCAGCCACGAAAGCGGCCTTGACCGTACAACAATTTACCGACGGTTGCGGAAGCGGTTTGACCTCATCGGTATGGACACCGACAAGGTGCTCAACCGCTATCCGATCGAACTCACCGCGGGAACACGCCAGCGTTGTGTCATCGGCATTTCGACACTGCTCAATCCGAAAATGGTCATTGCCGACGAACCCACCAGCGCTCTCGACGTGAGTACACAGAAGACGGTAATCGGAATGATTTTCAATCTGCTCGATAAGCAGATATTCTCCTCCATGATCTTCATCACGCACGAGCTGCCGCTGCTTCGTCATGTGGCCGACAGAATCGCCGTAATGTACGCCGGAGAGTTCGTGGAGCTGGGAACCGCCGAACAAGTGATTTTCTCTCCGCGTCATCCGTATACCGGAGCGCTCATGGGCTCGATGCTCAGCGCCGAACCCAGGCAAAAATGTAAAAAACCGGTCACGATCGAAGGCGCTCCCCCCAACCTCGCCCGTCCGATTGCCGGCTGCCGGTTCGCGCCGCGCTGTCCGCTGGCGCGTGAGGAGTGTAAACACGACAAACAGGAACTGCGTATGGTCGACGAAAGACTGGTGAGGTGCAATTATGCATGACACATCAAAACTGTTCTCCGCCAGAAACTGCACCTGTGTTTTCGGGCACGGGAAACACCGCGTTACCGCACTGAATGATCTCACGTTCGACATTGCGGAGCATGAAATCGTATCGCTGGTCGGAGGCTCCGGCTGCGGCAAGAGTGTCCTCGCGAAAGTGATGCTCAACCTGCTCAAGCCGACCTCCGGTTTTTTTCTGTACAAGGGAACGGCGATTACCGATCAGCGCAACCACTGGCGGGAGGTGCAACCGGTTTTTCAGGATCCGTTTTCCTGCTTCAACCAGTTCTTCACGATCCGTTCGCAGCTGAAAAGTGCTTTCGGTATCATGAAAGTCAAACCTTCCACCGGTGAAATCGAGGAACGTGTCGACCGGGCGCTTCGCGCGGTCAATATCGTTCCCTCGGAAATCGAAGGGAAATATCCATTTGAACTTTCCGGCGGACAGATGCAGCGTATGCTGCTTGCACGGATTTTCGCTCTGCGTCCTAAAGTGCTTATCGCCGACGAGCCGACCAGCATGGTCGATGCGTGCGTGCGCGCCAACATTCTCGATTATCTCATGAAGCTTAAAAAAGAGCTGGGCATGACCATCGTGTTCATTACGCACGATATCGGGTTGGCGTATTATGTCAGCGACCGCATACTTGTCATGCACAATGGCGGCATCGTTGAACAGGGCGCTCCGGATGACGTCGCGCTGCGGCCGAAAAATGAGCATACCGTTCGATTACTGGAAGATATTCCGGATATAAACCGGGAGTGGCTGGAAAAAAAATGACCTGCCGTACCGACTGACTTAATCTGGTAAAAATAAGTGGTTCCGATTACCGGATATGCTTTTTCAATAGCCGGTCACGGGTATCCGATTCGCCGGCAACATACTCCGCGCTCAGCAGGGTACCGTTCCCTTTCTTGTCGGCAAGAGTGAACCTGATACGGTATTTCGCCAGTTCACTTAAAAGCGGTGCATCCCACAACGGAACACCGAAATAATCATCCGACGGTGTCAGTATATACGAAAACGGCAGCCCGGTATCATTGATAAACACAGCCAGTGGCTTTTTGGTTGTGCGATGCCGCCCGATCCTGAGAAGCGTCAGTTTTTTTTCGATAATGACCATTTTCTTTTCGGCTTCCGCTTTTTTTGAAAGTAACTTGAAGCCACCCTTCCGGTACCTGAATATGGTGTCCCCCACGGTGTACTTCAATGCCGGCCGATTCTCCGCTAGAACAATTTCAGGAATGACAGGCGATGTAAAGCTGAACGTGCAGGTATCGAGAAGGGTCACAATGTTGCAGGGGTATTCATCGGGGTACCCGGTATACCGGTAGTGGCACAGATGAATTGAAACCTGGTTTCCGATTTTATTGACCATGGAGTAAAGTGACTCATGCGGACTGTCAGGAGTAAATATTGTCGGATAATAGAAACGGTATTTGACCGCAAGGGTATCTGAACGCAACATGGTGAAAGCCCGCTCAGGAGTGAATACGAGGCATGAATCGGGTGGCGTTTTGAATACGCGGCATTCACCTGCCTTTTGAGAAGGATTAATCACGCGAAGTTGTTTCGGTTTCCCTGCTGCGGAAAATAAAGCGGTGAAAATGGAAACAACCAGAAGCAGCAGCACACCCACCATTATCGGTCGGGAACTGGTGCCCAGAGATACCTGAATCAGCGACCCGCTCTCGAAAAATTGCCGCAACGGTTTATTTTTCTTCAGTATCAGGAAAACGACCACTGTTAGAATGATCTACAGCTGAAACATCCGCAAGATAAAAACAAACCAGAGACTCAGGTCATCGGTCCGGGAGAGGGAAACCACGGAATCACTTTTTCTTCTGAGAGCCGCGGTTTGCGGATGGTCAAGAAGGTACACGATCGCTACAGCAGTACCGCAGGGTGCTTTCCGATAACCGGTTCCACCTTCAGTCGAAAAGTTCACCTCCGTATCATTGATGTAATACGTCTGGGATTCTCCACTCGTCCAACCGGCAATGGCAATGCCTTCAACGCCATGTTTCCTGAGCTTCATTCCATCATGCAGCAGTAAATATGCCATACCACCGAAAAGAATACCTGCCAGAATGACGTATAAAACCAGCGCCCTGAAATGCAACGGATGCGGCTGTAAGTGTTTCACCTGAGGCGGATTCGGTAGAGATGGAATACGGATGGAGTACTCCCGGATTCAGGTTACGGCAATATTTTCGATGGAATAGAGCCGTATTGTTCCCGTGTTATAAAAGTTATTATCGTATGTCTGTACCGACGACACTTAATACACCATCTGAATGGTTCTGATACCACAGGTTGCACCGGCTTGAATCTTTACCGCATAGCAGCCTTGTGCAATGGTGTGCGTATCCAAGAAATATCGGTATACTCCCGCTTCGAGTCGTTTATTGACAAGGGATGCCACTTCCTTTCCGACTAAAGTATACATTTTAACGGTCACCAGATCCGAACGGGGAATGACGAATTCGACAGCAGTCGTGGAACCGTTACGGTTGAGGGAACGGATGTTAAAAAGTACCGGTTCAGGCAATTTCCCCGGCTGATGAGCGTTCGCCGGTTCCACCATCTCGGAAAGCGGCCTTCGCCAGAGGCCGAAGTGAGGAGTTCCGGCAAAAAGAGTACCGTCATGAACAGCCAGGCAGGTGATTACACCATACCACCAATCGACTGTCAATCCCTCATTCACAGCGGACCAGTGAAGGCCGTGATCGGTCGAAATAAAAATACCTTCACTGTTAGTTCCTGCAAAAATGGCATCGCCGTACACGGCAAAAGCGGTAACGGCAGTGTCGGCAATTCCGGAATCGCATGGTATCCAGCTCTCACCCTTGTCGCCGGAACGAAAGAGTCCGTTCGAGGTACCGGAAAAGATATAGTCACCTTTCGATGCAAAGGAGAAGACGCTTCTGCGCGTGAGTCCGGAATCAACGACCGTCCAATTTGCCCCTTTATCGATGGAACGGAAGATTTTTCCGCTGCTGTCTCCCGCAAAGAGGGTATCACCACCTGATGCAAGAACGGTAGAGCAATATCGTGGAGCTGAGGCCCAGCTCTCGCCATAATCGTCGGATTGGCTCAGCTGTCCACCATACACGCCAAAAAGAGTGGTGTCCTGTACGGTAAGGCAGGTTAGATCGTAATAACTTGAATACTGCGTCACTACACTCGTATACGTGGAGAGGTTGGAATTGGTGACCGAAACCCATGTCGCGCCATTATCCGTGGAAAGGGAAACGCCACCTAAATTCGCACTATCACTCAGCAGTAATGAAATAGGTAAAGAGGGAAGTCTCCCCAATCCTGCGAAAACCTTATTCTCCCCCATAACGGCAAGAGAAAGGACGGCCCCCGATCTTGTGAGGGCCCAGTCATTGTCGGTATCGGTCGAGATAAAAATACCGCTGTCGGTTCCGGCGATAACGGTATTTTCTATTGACGCGAGGGAGGTAATTTCTACGGCGGCAAGACCTGAAGTACTCCAGTTTTTACCGCCATCGGTGGAAATATAAACGCCTTTTTGATCCGTACCGGCAATCGCGTTACTCCCGTTAACATCGAAAAATTTGACGTCTGAAGGAAGAACGTCCGTCGCGGTCCAACTTTTCCCCATATCGGTGGAACAGTACGTTTTATTGAACGTTCCGGCGAAAATTTTACCTCCGATAAAAGCCAGCGCCTGGACTCCGCTCCCGACGCGGGTTTCCTCCCAGGTTGTTCCATTGTCGATAGAACGCCATGCGACACTGCCGTTATTTCCCGCTACAACAACATTTTCATTCGCACATAAGGCACTGACGACAAAACTGTCAATAACACATTCCCAGGTTTCCCCATTATTGGTTGACCGGTAAATTCCGTTAATTCCCCCGGCGAATACGGTACTTCCCGTGGCGGAGAAGTACATAACCGGCCTTTTGGGAAGACTGGAGTCAACTTCACTCCAGGTTTCTCCATTATCGGTGGAACGGAATGTATTGAAGGCATCCGGACCTACACCCGGGCCCCGCTTTTCAACACTCATGAAAATGGTACTTCCGTTTATCGCAAGAGAACGATAAATGATCTCCAACGAGTCTGAAAGAACGGAATTGACTTCCGTCCAGCTTTCTCCATAGTCGGAGGAACGGAGAAGGCAGATACCCCCGGCATAGATTACAGCATTGCTGACGGCCAGAGCGGATGGCTCCGGATATTGACCGAAATCACATTTGATCCAGGTACCGCCATTATCGCTGGAACGGAAAATACCGCCACTCGTTGTTACGAAATAAGTATTCTCACATACGGCGACATCGCCAAAACCCACGCCCCAGAATCCACCCGCCGGAACCCATTGAGCGCTTGCCGGATAGTAAAAGGAGAACAGCAGTACTATACATAGCGCACACGGTCCGATCGTCTTTTTCATAGGGATATCCCTCCGAACGGTGATTCAACACGGATACGTCAGACACAACCGGTGAAGCGGTATCTATTGATAATATAATGAATATTGTCTGCTGCTTTAACTATTTCATGGTTATAAACAATTTGTTGATGGTTCGGGTAAATAGAATGTGTTCAATTGCAGAGTCGTAATCAGGACGTCACTTAAAGTGATATAAAAGGAAAAGCACAACGCACCGAATACAATACGTTTCTATTTCAAGTCTTTACAAGTCCCCCTGCGGGGGATTCAGGGGGCGTAAATGTCAATGCTGAATAGAATCTTTTAACATGCCCAAAGCCGGGAAGTCGATCGACGAACGTATATATCCGATCGGGTTTTGTTGGTACAAGGATATCAGCAGATGTATATACCGCTCAATCCGGATATTCTACCAGTTTCAAAATGTACGGTAACCTGTTTTTCTTCCATTTGGAATATCTGATTTCATAGCTCACTCCAATTGCCAAAAAACAAATCGAGGCGGAAGAAAATATCGCCGAGAATGCCAATATCTCATTGTCATATCCGTTTTTATTTCCGATCCAGATAGAATAAGGAAGCAGCGTGGACAGTATTGTTGCCGAAGCCAGTATCGCCCATCTCCCATTTTTATAGCGGGGTGTCTGTATTTCGATACGTTCTTCCTCATTATCCTGATTTGCTTCTTTTATTTCTTTATACAACTCGATACTTTCATATTTCCCGACAATAGTATATTCTCCCCGATTCAACTTCACACTGAATACCCTATCCCCTGCCTGTTTTTCGTCATTAATTAAAATATCAAGGTTTTTATACCTGTTGATAATCGTAACAATAGAAACAGAGTCATTCGCCAGGCAATTGACGGCACAAAACAAACATGTCAAAATCATACCGAGAATCCATTGGTTATTCGTTTTCATTTTTTAAACAGTTCTCTACCGGGACATAACCAGTGTATGGGTACGGTAATAGTCTCCGGCACGAATGACCAGAAGGTACATACCGGTTGCCGTTCCCGTACCCGGCAGGTGGATCGAATGATTTCCCGCGGTAAATAAACCGTCGGCGACCACCGTGTGAATCCGGCCTTTGATATCATAGAGAATAATTGTTATCGGTTTCTTTTCGGGGAGCGACAACATGACTGAATTACTCCGGAGTGACGTTGTAAAATTCTCTGAAGGAACGAACGACCCGGCAACAGGAAGCGGATCAAAATCGTCGAACTGGACAAAACCGAACCGGAGAATTCCGGAAACTTCCTCGAACGTTCCTCCCGCATACACGGTACCGCTATTCACCACTATCGAACGTACGCGGGAATTCGCATCCGGTTTCCACGGTGCCGCGGTACCGGTCGTAGCGTCCAGTGCCGCCAGGCAACTGCGTTCCTGATCGCCGAAACCCGAGAAAGCGCCTCCGGCAAATACGATGTTTTCATCAACGGCAAGTGCACGAATCGATCGTTTATAAAAAGGATGATCGATCAGATTCGGGTTCCATGAACCGACACTGCCGTTCCCGGCATCTATTGCAGCGATACAGTTTCTGTTTTCACCGTTAACACTCGTGAAAACGCCTCCCGCATACACCGTACCTCCGCTGACCGTGACGGCAAATACGGTATCATCCACCTCCGGTGTCCACGATAAGGCTTCGTCGGTCGAAATGTCAATTGCCGCCAGATAATTTCTGCTCTCCCCGCCGATATCGGTAAAAGAGCCTCCGGCATACACCGTGTTCCCGTTTACCCCGACTGAATACACATCATTATTTACATTCGGATCCCATTCCGTGGCGGTACCCGATATCATATCCAAAGCAGCCAGATGATACCGTGTCTGACCGCCGATTTCCCAGAACTTTCCACCCGCGTATACGGTAGTAGTGTCAACTGCAATGGTGTAGACACTGGAATTCGGATCCGGGTTCCACGACGTCGCACTGCCGGTTGCCGTATCAAGCGCCGCCATGTTCTTTCTTTCCCGTCCACCGATCATAGTGAACTCACCTCCGGCAAATACAGTGTTTCCGTAAACTTTCAATGCATTGACCTCGCCGTCGGCGTCGGGATTCCAGGGCGTGGCACTGCCGGTTGCCGCATCCAGCGCGGCGATACGATTCCTCAGCACACCGCAAATGCTGTGAAAATATCCACCGGCATACACCATACCATCACCTGTAGCGAGTGCTGTGACTGTTGCATTCGCTATCGGATTCCAGGAGGTGGCTTCGCCGGATACTGCATCCAGGGCCGCGATATTGTTTCTGGGCCGGCCGCCGATTGTGCCGAAGTACCCGCCTGCATAAACGATACTTCCATGCGGCACTATGGAATAGACATTAAAATTCGCATCCGGATTCCAGGAGGTGGCGGTTCCAGTTTCGACATCCAGTGCGGCGATATAATTCCTTGGTTTGTTGCCGATTGTAGTGAAACGTCCTCCGGCATTTACGACATCACCATTCAATGCTATGCAGTAGATTTCATTATCGGCATCGGGATCCCAGGCAGTGGCACTCCCGGTGGCTGCATCGAGTGCGGCGATACGGTTTCGCGCTTTACCGCCTATTTCGGAAAATGTACCTGCCGCGTAGACGATATCCCCGTCGGTCACGATACTTAAAACCGTTCCGTCGGCATCAGGATTCCATTCGGTTGCTTCACCCGTAGCCGCGTCAAGCGCTGCGATATTCGGCCGTATCGCTCCTCCAATACCGGAAAAACATCCTCCCGCATATATTGTGGAACCATGCACGGCAATGGTGCTGACTTTCATATTATTAACGCCGGAAACGTGCGGATCCCACTCAGTGACTTCTCCGGTTGCAGCGTCAAGCGCCCCTATGTAGTATCGGTACCGGCCGCCGATCCTGATAAATTTACCACCGGCATATAACGTGGTACCGCTTAACACCAGGGTCAGAACTTCCGCACTCGCTTCAGGATTCCAGTTCGAATCAAGCGTGCCATTGTCAAGAATGTGTGCGATGTTGTTACGGGGGATTTCATCGACTGTTGCAAATGCTCCACCGACGAACCATCCGCCGTTACCGTCTGCACAGGCGGCAAGCACATTTCCGCGTATATCGGGAAACGATGCGACGGGCGATCCGCTTGAAGAATCTATGGGGACGCCTCCACCGGTGTACGGGCCTACATACCTGAAACTGCCGCCAATATATACCTTGTTGTCAGCCGTCTCGATGGTATTGACATTACCATCGGTTACCCAGGTCTTTGTATTGCATACATTGGCGGATTGAACCGATTCGACAACGGTTATAACAGCGAGAATAAGAATCAGTTTCATTTTCATTGTTTTATCTCATGAGTGGTTGAACTCTAATAGTTCCAGTTCAAAATTGACATTTACGCTCCCTAAAGCAACAATGTGCCACTGACACATGCCACCACGGAGCACAACGAAGTAGCCTGTAATCCCGCAGGGGGTCGCCCCTGTTTCCAGCTTGTCATGATTTCTTTATTTATTCTTCTTATCACTCGTTCAGAGCACCCGCGCGAAGATAAATATTTTTCATTTGAAGCAATATGTATGAAAAACTACTGTTACGGCAATTAAATATGAGTAAAATGAAACGTTCGTGGTGGAGCCTGTCGAACCATGAACTCTCATACTTCAACAGGCTCAGTATGAGCGGAGTTGTGTGTATTTTATTGCCGGAGTAATAATCTCTCTATTGCTTTTTCTCCTGAATTCTGAATTCGGAATGCGGGGTATCCACTTAAATCCACCAGTTGAAGTTAATTGAAAAATGATTCCAGTAAGCGCTGAAAGCGGTAAAAAAGAAACAGTGTG
>JAFGHA010000207.1 GCA_016930275.1 Chitinispirillaceae bacterium | reverse complement strand
GACATAATACGAGCAACTTACCGCTTTATTGCATTGAATTTGAATAAGTTGCATATTTTTCAAAACCTGTTCAGCAAGCCCTAAATAGAGGCGTAACAGGAACGACACCCGGGCCTGTTAAAAGATTCGTGTACTGTGTTTTTTCCCGGCTTCACCGGAGCAGACAATCGAATTTTCTAGAAAAGTGGAAAGCGGTATCTGATAACCTCGATATAAGATTTTTAAAAACCACCGTCCTTTTTTGCTGAAACATCACTCAGCGGTCTTCAGCTGAAAAACGCGACAGGTCCCAGTAGAGCAGTTGGTTATTCATATAGAGCATCAACCCTTCCGGTTCGGTCACCCACCCTGCGCATCCGATCGTCCCCTCAACTCCGAGGCGCATGGGAGGGAGGTATCCGTCAGGCAGTTTTGGGTCGAGGTAGATCAGAAAATGGCGGTCGGGTTCGAAACGTTCAGCCCGCGCGCAGAAATAGACCCAGTGACCGGAGGGGGACATGGTGTTGTTGTCTATGTTTTTTATTAACCGGCGATTACCGGTAAGGGAGGAATCGATTGGAACCGGATAAATTCCGGGATCGCCGTACCAAGTGGCGAGGTAAAGCATGTCTTTTTTTTTGACCAGGTTATAGGCGATAATGAGAGCATGTTTCAGATTTTCAGAAATTTTCATTTTACCCGATCCAACATAATAAACGGTATCCTTACTATTCTCGTTTAATAATGACGCCAGAGGGTGAGATGTTTGATTTAGGTTATTATCGATAACATACCATGGAGATTCGAACGAGTTGTCCATTGATGTGTACTGGTAAAATACGAATGATGGGGTAAAAAATACCGGTAGTGGAGATTGAAACTTGGGTAATGGGACCTCTTTTATCCTTTTCCGGTTAAGGACGTCATCGATTACAAAAAAATATTTTTCAGATCGATCATCGCCTTTTTCAGGAAAATAGTACCACAAAGATAGAATGTTCCGGTCATCGACAACTTTTGCTATATCAAAATAACCCTCGATAGCTCGCGACATTTCTTCAAAAAAGCTGATTACCTTTTTATTTTTCCAATCGAGTAAATATAAAAATTTTAATCCATTTACATAGAGTGTATCATTGTTTGGTAATGGCAACGGTTTTACATAATACCCGCTGAATGTATCGTTATTGGGGAAGACATCCAGATCCAGTTCACCCCGGTGGATTCCGGCAATAGCAAGATTATCGCTGTCATAGATCAATCCGATATGTTTTGTCTCCGGAACCTGGAAAAGATGGTTGATTTCGCCCTTATAAAACGGTATTGCAACCGGCCTTGGCAGCAAAGGTGATGACTCGACCATTTCAGGCTCCTTGCAGGATAAAAAAAGACATATTCCGAAAAAAAATCCTCGCATTGTCCAGGTCATTTGTATAATTCCTCGATTGATTCAGGCACAGTTTCTAACCACGAATCGATTTCAAATTTCCAACCTTCTTTTTTTGCGTCCTTATGTGTAAAAAACGCTTTTGAAATCATCGGTGCAACCTTCTTCAAATTCAGAAACCGCATCGGATTCAGGACCATGAAATAGGCTAGCAGTTCCTGCGGACCCTTTATTTCCACTTTTTCTAAAAACTCTTTATCGTTGAGCGACAGAATAATCCTGCAGAAATCGTCAATATATTTCAGGTAGCTCTCGGACCGGTACTCTTTTTCCTTGGTATACATCCACCAGTCAGTACCGAACAACAGCCGTTGTTTTATTTTTGGATGGTACATCAATGCTTTCTTGAAATAACCGGTTACCTCGGGTTTGAACATAAAATACGAAAGGTCGACATACACATTTTCATGTGTTTTCATCAGGTTTAAAAATCCCGCTATCCAGTTGTTCGGGTCGAGATCGTCAAGGTCCTGCCAGAAAACATTGGCCGGCGCACGGTTGGCTTTGTTTGATTCATACCAGAAATCCTCTCCGCCGAAATGGGCAAGGCAGAGGCGGAGATCGGGAACCATGGCGAGGACCTTTTCCCAGGTATAGGGACTGACGAATTCGTTTAAAAACCATGTTGTTTTGAAATTAACCGGTGCATTGGCGCTATCCGGAAATTCATGCTCATAATAGCGGACCATATCATGGGTCGTCATTCCTCCGCGGGAACAGTGACAGGTTATCGGAATGTTTTTATCGGCGCAGAGGCCATAATATTCTCTCCAGGGAAATTTCATATTCGGGTCCATGGGCCGGTACCCCATTGCGGTATACATTTTAATACCTATGGCAGGTATGTTTTGGGGAAACCTGGAAAGGTCCGCGGTTTGTACAAGGTTTGTATCAAACGGTTCCCGCCAGTTTTTCAGGTGGGCGCGGGGATCATAGTGAAAAAAGGGAAGTATCGAACCGCCGGAGGAATAAAACGCGACCTTAGTTTGAATTAGCTGTTTATTATAATTTTCCCACTTTTTTTTATCATTAGGACTCACCTCCCTAAACTTCTTTTCCCCCTCATCCCAGTAGACCGTCTTCCCATCCTTAATCTCGTAAATCGGTCTGCCCTCATACCCACGGTAATGGGCATAGTCCATGTTCATGGGCAAGGCGATCATTACCCTGCGTCGATCAGCGTCATCCCCCATAAAATCGAACTTCTTGGATTTAACCGCACTTTCTGATTCCTCCATCGCGATTTTTGACAGGTCCAATGTCGATTTTTTCTGCAATTCGCCGAATTTTCCCATGGTCCCGGTTCCAAGCGAATCGAGCGCCCATTGGCTCAAGTATCTGTTAACAAAAGGCAAAGGAAACTTGTCCCGGGAAAGCGGTAACGGCGCACCATGCCCGCTGTTTATATGCATATGACAGTCAATCAGCCAAGGTATTATAATTTCCTTCTCCTTTCTCGGCCACTTCACCTTCTCCCCCTCAAAATACCCGTTTATATATTTGCTCTCCGCCCGCCACCAGTACTCGACCGGCTCGTCAGGGGATCTGTCCGGGTCGTTCTTCCAGTCCGGGTTTTCAGGCAGGCGCGGGGAGCGGATGAGGGCATTGCCTGCGTCATCGACTTTCGCGTCTTCGGCAAGGTGCATTTCGCGCACCTTGCCCTTGTACTTTGAAAAGAGCGAGAGCCAGACCACCCGTTCGTTCTTTTCAGCAGGGGTGCGGGTCAGCAGGCTGTCGAGCTGCGCCTCAAACGGCTTGCCGATCTCCAGCCCTGCCTCGGGTTCCGTTATCTTCAGCTTCCTGGGATTGATCCTGAACGGCGCAAGCGGGACCGCTGCCTCGTACAAAGAGTCGTTCTGCTGTGAAAAGTCACGTTTTTCGCCCGGATCGAACGCATCCTCCCACTCATCGGCATGGATTATGTACCCTTTTGTAAATAGCCAGGTGATCCTTTGGTAGCGAAAGCTGAGTTCGAGCATGGGGTCGTACCGCTCAAACCCGCGGGCCTTGGTGTTCGGGGAGTGCAGGCGGATACCGGAGACGAGCACGTGTTCCATGGTCACGCGGAAGTATTCGAGTTCTTTACGCGCCTTTTTGTCAAATTGATACAGGTAGATCTCGACCTTGGGCAGAAAGGTCTGCCTGCAGAGAAACTGGTGGAGCTGCGGGGCAAGGTTGTTGAGCGGGATGGTGACGGAAAAATCGCCATGTGCGCGGGAGTAGTAGTGGATGCAGTACTCCCAGTAGTCCTTGACCGTCCAGACCCGGTGGGAGAGCTCGAGCACCGGAACACAGGACTGCTTGCCTTCGTCTCCACGGTGGTCGTGGAGCGAGATGGCGCCGGGAAGGGGCTTGTTGTTATGAAAGATGGCGATGTAGACAGGAGTTGCCATAAAATTAACCGCAGATTATACAGGTTTTCGCAGATTGAAAAAGGAAAAAATAGGGAATGGGGAGGTGGAGAGGAAGGGATTTGTTTTTATGGGAGAATAAACGGTATGAGGAGGACGTTTTTCCGGAAAAGCCATTGGAAAATCGGAGAATGTCCGGCCAGGCTGGAATGTTTACGGAAGTAAACGGTTTTTCCCAGGAATAGCTGTTTTTCAGGCCCAAGCTGATTCCATTCACTATATTGGATACGTAGTATTGTTACACGATCTATACCGTATGCACTATTCGTATAGGGAGGTAAGTTGATGAAAATGAATACGTTGCCAGCCATTGTCATAACGGCCCTGGTTATTACAGTTGCCGGGTTTGGAGAAGAGGGCGGGGTGAAACTGACGCCTTCGGGGTTCGGGTCGTATGAGGTGGGGCAGATTGTGGAGGCGAATCCCATCTCCACAGGTGATGTGATGAATATAAAAGCAGACCATTTGTTAGTTCAGAAGGTGTTCATTGGTTTGAATTTGCACCTGTCTTATGAACCGTTGCCGATTTCGACAAATATCGGCCTGGAAATGAAATCCTTTACCGTTTCTCCACGTTCTAAACTTATCAGCATGGACCAGGGGCAGGCAACGAGATTTTTTTATTTTACGTATCTTACACGAGCGGATTTCGTTTACTCACACAGCGATGCCTTTAACCTTGAAGTCGGTTTTTTCCCGGTTAAATACAATGAAAATGCACGAAATCTAGGAGAATATCTGTTCAGGACCGGGACCTATCCTCAATATATTATTACTAACTTTGATTTCGCAGCGGCCCGAGTCACCGGTTTAAACGCATTTGGAACGCTATTGGGAAATTTAAATTACCAGACCCTCCTGACCATCAATACCGAATATGCGACGATGGGTGACCTGAATTTAACTGGTATCACTTCATACTCGTTTCTTGATAGGTTTTGCGAACTGGGGGCCGGAGTTTCTTTCTGCAGTATTATTTCGGCTGATGCCCGGCACACGCATCCTCCGTTAAAGGACGTTACCCAGTCTGACAGATATAAATACTTGGACGGTATAGACACGAATACCTATACTTTTGCAGGCACTAAACTCATGGGAAGGATTTTAATTGATCCGAAATCCTTGTTTCAAATCGACATCTTCGGAAAAGATGATCTAAAGCTATATGCTGAGGCAGCTGTCCTTGGAGTTAAAAATTATCCAACAAGCATTAATTATGAATCTACAATAATTATCAATGCCGACAATGATACTTTTAACATCGGGACTAGGTATGACGATATTATGAAGCGATTACCGATCATGTTCGGGATAAATGTGCCTACCTTTAAGCTTCTCGATGTTCTCAACTTTGAAGCCCAGTGGTTCGGGAGTATATATCCGAATGATATGGCCGAATACATAAGGGACGGTATTCCGGTTCCTATCTGTCGTGGACCATGGGAAGCCTGGGGTTATGCAGATTCGACAAGGGACAACTGGAAGTGGAGCTTTTATGCGAAAAAGACACTGGCCAACCATTTTAATGTTGTGCTGCAGGTAGCGAGCGACCACTTGCGGTGGGACTATTCCGCTGATTATGGAAAACAGTCGGGGTTGCTTTCTGAGGCTTTGACAAGGCCAAACCATATGTACTGGGTCGTGAAGATGGGTTATAATTTTTAATTGAGAAAGCGTTCACATTTTACCGGGAGCAAATATGCGTTGGATTACAGCGATAGTGTTAGCGATTTTACTGTGTTTGGGCGTTTACGGACAGGTTGATACCTCTAAGTCAAAGTTTTGGATGATGACCTATTTCATCAACGGACAGGATTACACAGGGGCGCGGCTAGCGTTCAGTTCCGACAGTACCGGTATTAGTTGGCAGAAATATAATAATGAACAGTCAATCATAACCCCTGTGGCGATCGGCACGGCACCGGACAACAGCCGGATGCGCGACCCAATGATCGCATACGATTCGATTAACCGTCGGTTTAACATGATATGGACGGTTGCCTGGACAGGAACATGGATAGGTTGGGATACCTCATCCCTTTTAAAAAGCGGCACCTGGGGGCCGCAGGTCGGACTTAACATAAGCGGTGGAATAACCAACGCCTATTTTAGTTGGGCGCCGGAGATTTTTTGGGATGATATTCAAAACCGATGGATGATCTACTGGTCTGTCTCAGTGACCGGCAGCAACACGCGTATGTACTATTCCATGGTCAATGGTACTGATTTCAAAACCTTCAGTCAGCCGCAGGTTTTGATCAATACCGGGTACGATCTTATTGATGGAAGCATCATTAAGACAGGGCCGGGTAATTACCAGATGTTTTTCAAGGATGAACGGACCGGGTATAAATATATCCGCCGGGCATCTGGCGCAACCACACCACAAGGCCCCTATAACAAAGTAAGCTCGGTAGTCGCCAATGCGTCAACCGAAGGCCCCACAGTGGTTTTTCAGGGGGGCGAATACCACGTATTCGTGGATCATTACTCGAACCAAGGATTGGGTGTGGTGAAATCGAAAAATATCGATACTTCACTTTCACCCTGGCCTGAAACATGGTGCACCTTTGGCTCCAGCGGCTCTCGTCTCGTCGTCAGCCATTGCAATGTCATCGAAGTTCCTAAAATGCTGGTAAAATGGATGCTCCATAGCGACAGCGCCTGGGTACGGTATGTCAGGAACAGGACCGCGTTAAAGGAGTTCTGCATGGCACCATCTTCCGTGCTCAAGGGTAGTGGATCAGTTGCCGGAGTGAAACTGTTCGATCTTACCGGGCGTGTGGTGGGGATTGTAAACAGTAACGGCGTATCTGCGGGTACGCCGGTGGGGCGTCTGCCCGCAGGGTTTTATGCGACCACCGATGGCAGGAAAAAGTTGATGGAATAGATGCAAGAAGTGGTTCCGAACGGTAATTTTTTTTACGGTGCCGGAGTTGCATGAACATCCACAGCTTTTTTATCGGTCGAAAACAGGTAACTATTCTGGTAGTTTTGATCAATGTTTACGGGCCGCTTATATTGAGCCTGTCGAAATATGAGCCATAATTTGATGTCGCTCACCCTTTGACTTGGCCCAGGATGAGCAGAAAGGGCAATTTGGGTTAACCTCTGTTATTCTTCCAAAGAATCTCTGGTTTGTTCCTGAAACAAACGGTATTCCCGGTCCAACAACTCCATGTTATCGAGGATGTCCTGCACCTGTTGTTCGTCACCGGCTGCTTTGGCCAGGTGCAGTGCCCTTTGAATGAGGAGCTTTGCTTTTTCGTATTGTCACGTTTGGAAGTACACTCCAGATCACTTCGAGCCTATCGCCCGTGTAAGCATCTCGATATTTCCAGCGACCTCCTTTAGCAAGGCCTCATTTCCTGAAGCCATAGCCAGATCAAGCGCTTTTTGCATATAAGATAGCGCATCGGTATGAGAGCCTTGCTGTGCCAGTGCGAAGGCGATATTTTGTAATGTAGTAATTTTGCCGGGATTAATTTTCAGAGCAAATTTATAATGATTAATCGCATCGGCCAACCGTCCTGTCCTGAAAAACGCATTACCGAGGTTATTATGCGCTTCTGCAAAATCAGGGTTGATTTCCAGTGCCTTGCTAAAACGCTTTATTGCTGCGGTTATCTGGCCGTCACGCATAAGCGCATTGCCGAGATTGTTGAGGGCTTCTGTAAAATCGGGATTGATTTCCAGCGCTTTTTTAAAGGCGGCAATAGCTTCAATCGGTTGTCCGCTCTGAAATAATGCATTGCCGAGATTATTATAAGCCTCGCTATAGGAAGAATTGAATGAGATGGCCTGGCGATATTTTTCTATGGCTTCGGTTGTTCGTCCAGTAGTAAAAAGTGCAAGACCAAGGTTATTCAATGCGGTCGCGGAATTGGGCTTTAATTCCAGTACCTTGTTGTAACAGGCAATAGCCTCATTGGTTTCCCCTTTTTCCGCTTTCAGCAAACCAAGGTTATTGTACGCCATCCAGCAGACGGGATTTTTGCGTATCGTGGTTTTGTAAAGAGCTTCAGCATGCGAATACATTTCGCTTTGTTTCCAGGTCAATATCGATAAAATGGATACCAGAACGAGAAGGATTCCTGACCCGACAAACCGGATGTTCCTTTTTTGCGCAAAATCCGAGGCCCGCGAAATGATGGCGCTGATTAAAACAACCGGACCAATGCTCGCAAGATACTGAAAATGATCGGCAACGAACGAATACCTGAACGGATACACGTTGAAAAAACCCATGACCGGAAAGAGCATCGCTGAAAAATAGACAAACACCACCATTGGAGCTCGGGTTCTCTCTCGCACTGCGAAGAGAACCACGACAAGGAGAAACAGTGCCATCGGAAACAGATACTGCCACCATACTGCATGATGTACGTTCCAGCGGGGATACGTAAATATCAGTTCAGCCGGAAAGATGATTTTCCCAAGATAAAACCATACCACCCGGCCTGCGATAAGGCACCGTTCAATGATCGAAAAGTCAAACTCGCCTCCTTCGGCGCCGATGAACTTTCGTTCCACCCAGGCGGTGAACAGCCCGGCTGCTATTCCTATTGCAAAAAATGGAAGCAGGGGCACTATATCCCGCTTCCATTTAATGTTTCCCCGTTGCCACCAGAATAGTGCAATAAGAACAACTGGAAGCATAGCGATAACGGATTTTGACAATAGGCCAAGGATAAACAAGCACAAAGCGCCGGCATAATGGCTTTTTATCCTGTCGCCGTCGAACTTCAGGTAATACAGTGCTGCAGAGAGGAAGAATACCCCAGATAATACGTTTTTCAGTTCAGTGATCCATGCAACCGATTCTACCTGAACAGGGTGCAGTGCCCAGAGTATTCCAGCCAGCCAGGCGCCGGGAATCCTTAATAAACGAAGGATGCGAACGAGCAGTAATGTGGAGAGTATGTGTAATAGAATGTTGATGAGATGATACCCGAGGGTAGCATCTGCCCAGAGCCTGTGCTGTACCCAGAAAACGGTATGAACCAATGGATAGTATTGCTGGGTTGCGCCGAGTTCGGTCCAGATGCGAATGAGTCCGTTAAAAGACTGAAGGTCAGGCCGGGTAATATGTTGGTCATCGTCCCAAATAGGCGTACCATGCCATGAGGGAGCGTAGGAAAGCAATGTTGCGATAGCGATCAGGAAACCATAGATCCAGTTCCGGTTTAAGCGCATAATAAATGCTTGTTTTTCATTTCTGGCATGGGAAACAGGGAATTTTACAGATTTCTTGTGCGATTTTTTTCATTCACGAATTTAATCATCATTAAAATGCTATTTCAGTGAGCGATTGTTTCCTGGACGTTGTATTATTGCCGATTTGACCAGCCGAATTATTGCCGCAACCAAACATCCGTCCATCTTTTTTTAGTATGAAACTATGGTTTGCTCCTGCTGCAATACAATCCACGTCCGACATTATCTGGACAGGGGAATACTGGACGATTCCATTTGTATCGCCGAGTTGCCAATCGTTATTTGAGCCAAAACCATACAACGTTCCAGACGTGTTTATTATAAGGCTGTGTGCGCCCCCGGCAGCAATCGTTTGTATTCCAGTCATAATCTGCTTTGGAATCGAATCGCTATTTGTCGATCCATCACCAAGTTGCCCGGATGAATTATCCCCACAGGATAGGAGAGTTCCCGAAGCTGTCAATATGAGAGTATGCGCCCCGCCGGCGCTCATGTTTTGCACACCAGACATAATTGCCTTTGGGAGATGCCTCTCTGATGTCGTACTGTCTCCGAGTTGTCCGGAAAGATTGAAACCGCAGGAGAGCAAGAACCCTGTATTGGTGAGCATAAGACCATGTGCTCCTCCTACAGCGATATTTTGGACGCCGGTCATAATCTGTTTCGGAGTCAGAACATCATCTGTTGATCCGTCTCCTAATTGACCGGCGGAATTACTTCCACAGGTATATAAGGTGCCATCTTCTTTTAACATAAAACTGAAGAAATCCCCTGCGGCAATTGCTTTAACATTTGCCATAATAAAGAAGGGCTCCTCTCGTGGAAACGTGGTACCGTCACCGAGTTGACCATTATCATTAATGCCGCACGAGTAAAGGGTTTTATCCGTTTTTAAAATAAGTGTATGTTCATGTCCTGCAGCAATGGCATTGACACCAGTCATGATTAATTTTGGGACAAGACTCTGATTTTTTGAACCGTCACCTAATTGTCCCGCAGTATTATCCCCGCATGACCATAAAGTTCCATCTGTTTTCAAGAAAAGGCTATGGCTACCACCACCAGTCATGCATTTTATCCGAGGAAAAAACCTAGCCGTATCGCTTGTCACGGTATCAACGCTGTTCCTCACCACCACCACGTATCTGCCGCTGTCGCTGATGCCTGGGGATGCAATTGTATACGAGGCACTGGTCGCGCCTGCCAAGGCATTTCCGTTCTTGGTCCACTGGTATGCTGGTGCAGGGTTTCCGGTTGCCGCAACGGTAAACGTTGCGGTCTGGCCGAGATGCAGGGTCTGGGACTGCGGCTGTGCGGTTATTTGCGGCGCAAAATGCACGGTCAGAACCGCAGGTTGGCTCGTGACGGTTCCCGCGCTGTTTGAAATAGTAACGGTATACCTGCCGCTGTCGGATGGGGCGACAGAGCCGATGGTGTAGGATGATGCGTTGGCAACTGGAATAGCTGCTCCGTTTTTCTTCCATTGGAACTCTGGAGCAGGATTCACATCTCCGTTAATGACCACAAAAAACATGGCTGTCTGACCGGCAGTTTTAATAAAGCTTTCCGGCTGCGTTAGAATTACCGGCGCGACTTCGATGTTCAGGACCGTGATCCTTATTTTTGCGGTATCGCTCCAGAAACCGTCGGTCGCGCGGACGTAAAAGCTGTCAACGCCGCTCCAGTTGGATGAGGGAGTAAAGGTTATTGTTGGAAGAGTTCCGGTTACCATGCCGCTCAGGGCTGAAGGTGAAGTGAGGCGTGACCATGTCAGGCTGTCGCCGTCAATTGATTGCGCATGCAGGGTCCAGGTTTTTGCTTCGTTCCTGTTGGCGGTTACAGCGGTGTCATTAATCATCGGCGGCATATTATAATCAAGCGTCATCGAATCTTCGGGATGACCGGCAAGAAAAACAGTGTCGGACGAAAACTGCGGGGCACGGTTAATCACGGATGGTGATATCGTGATAATCACGACCTCGGTATCAAAACGTATTGGAGACCCGTCATCACGCGCAATAAAGGTGACAGTGTCTATACCCGTATCTGAAATGGTCGTTGCCCAGGAAAAAGTTTGTTCTGAGAACGTTGCTGATGCTGACATGCCTGAAGCTTCGATGCTGACCGACTGCCCGGAGTCAGGGTCTGTTGCGGTGACCGTGAGCCTGCAGGTGTCACCGGCGGTTATTGATCGGTTGCCGGTAATGGTAATCACCGGCGGTTGGTTGGGAATTGGCCGGGCAAGGACGTGAATGGCGGCCTGGGCTGACGGCCGCAGTTTAGCGCCAACGTATGCAGTTGCAGCAACGGTCCGGTTGCCTGCGGATTGAAAGGTGATATCGTAAAATACCGTATCGATCTGCCGGTCGTTTTTTTCACAGACAATTACGGTATCAATGACCGTCGCGCTTTTGCTGATAGAAAGCACGGTTGAGTCGATATATTGGGCCAGATAGCGGCAGACACCTATACGGACGGTTTTTCCGACAGTGTCGGTGACCGCGGTGTCACTCTCCTGATAATTGGACGATTTGAGCAGAAGCGATACCCGCGCGTTTTCAGGAGCAAAGGGGTTTTGAGGGGTATCGATACAGGTAAGG
>JAFGHA010000206.1 GCA_016930275.1 Chitinispirillaceae bacterium | reverse complement strand
CCCCCTTCGGGGGATTTAGGGGGCGTAAATGTCAATTCTGAACAGATACTAAATAATGGATTTTGAGTCAGAGACTGCAATGACATCATTCTGAAGCGACAGGTCCGGCCAACAATCAGTGATTCGTCGGGCGAACGGGTGAAATTCTCTTTTCACGCTGCCGGCTGACGAAGGCTGAGCGTGATTCATTTTCCCAGTATCCCGGAAACCAGCTTCTCAACGTGAATCCTCACGGTATCCAGGACCGTACTACTGAAATCATCCTGCTTCAGCATCAATGGTAATTCAGTACATCCGAGAATAATTCCGTCAAGATTGTCTCGTTCAATGAGACCGGTACAGATATCCAGAACAACCCTCTTCTTTTCAGGACGTACGATACCCGACTCGAGTTCCGGAAAGATCACCGAATGAATGATCTCCTGATCCGCCGCCTCCGGTACGATAACCGTTATCTGTTTTTCTCGGAAACAGCGTGCGTAGAAATCATTTTGCATAGTAAACCTGGTACCGATCAGCAGAACCCGTTTGAGGTGAAGAAAATGAGCACGTGCAGCCGTCGCTTCGACAATGCTCACCATCGGTACGTTCACCTTTCCGGCGAGCCGGTCGAATACCACATGCGGCGTATTGGAGGCTATCGCACAGAGTTCCGCTCCAGCTGCCGCCAGGTGCTCGATTTCATCGGCCAGGAGCCGCACAAGCCGATCGTATTCGCGACCGTTTATGAGGTTGAGCACATGTGTCATGTTGATGCTGTTTATAAGAATATGTGGAAAATCATCCGTGCCGGCTGCCGCCCGGTACTGACCGACAATTTCTTTATAGTAAATTACCGTGGATTCCGGCCCCAGACCACCGAGTATGCCTACTGTACGCATATGTTGTTCCGTTTTCCGAGGGAAGTTCAGGGTCGATACCGACCCGGTGTGAAAGGTTCTGCGGGTTTAACCACGCCATTTAAGGAATATATCAATAAAGCAGCGTGACGGTGAAACCGATGATACTGATACCGGCCACACAATAACAGGCGTAACTCAGGTTCAGGTAGCGGTCGTATTTTTCCTTTGACTCCATATAGTCGTTGTCGCTGATGTTGGCTCCCCATTCATTTCTGAACAGTATCGCCTTGCCGGTGAAAGCAAGTCCGGCCAGAGCGGAAACGACTGCTGTCGAACCAAGAGAGATCTGAACGACTCTGCGCCGTGCCGCCAGTTCATTTTCCTTTTCCGATTCCGGATTCACCAATGACTCCAGTTGCACGACAAGTGTATCATTCAACTGGGGTGTTGCCGTAATGTTTTTTTCGAAGGGATGATATCCGGAGAGCATCAGACTGAGCCTGCTGCGACCGGCGGGTATAAAGCAGTCACGCGGCGTCCTTCCAACCACCGAATCGTTTACGGTAATCGATGCAGCTTCAGGTGAACTGATAATGTGCAATCGGCCGGGTCGCATCCGGAGCGTGTTATTGACATAGGCTATTTTACCCGGCAGCAGCCTAACGGAAGTGGTACACGGCTCGTATCCCTGCAGTGATACGATGATGTCATACACTCCGGGAAGCAATCCCTCTTCAATGTAAGGCGTTTCTCCGAAATACCGGTCATTGATTTCTATACGTGCATGCTCCGGCAGACTGGTGATCACCAATGAGCCCGAAACGGTATCGGCTTCTTCGTTTCTCCGGGTATCCTGCATCGTCGTATCAGCACTTCTCAGAGTATCCGACTGCCCTGTAGCAGCACTGCTTTCGGAACTATCCGCAGAAATGTTGTCCGAAGAACCGATTTTACTGACGGAGACAGCGGATTTGACGGTTCTTTTTACGGGTGAGATGCCCCGGTCCTCCGGATCGCTCCCTTTTCCGGCAGATACCAGACACAATAGGATAATCGATGCGACTATACTTTTGATATGCATTAAAACGACTCCGGTACGTCGAATTTTGTTCAACCAGCGGATCAATTGAAGGACATTGTCAATAATTGGAAATATATATTCTGTTCAGGTGTGATACGAAGGAAAACGCCGACAGGATATCCAGTGCGGATATGAATGCCGGGCGGTTCAGGGCATATGGGTATTGAACATCGCGGCGAGTTCCGACTTTACAAAAGGTTTGGATATACTGGCGGTGAATCCATATTTTTCGGGTTCCACCATTACCGGATCATCGGTATAGCCTCTCGTTGCGAAAACCGGTATCGCCCGGTCGATTTTCCTGATTTCCCGCCCCCCTTCGAGCCCGCCCATGCCACCCGGAATGGTGAGATCGAAAATCATACCGGCACAATCCCTGCCGTCATCGACCAGATTCCTGAAACATTCCACCGCACCATGGCATTCGACTTCTCTGATGACGGTATATCCGAATTTCTCGAGCATCTCTCCGGTCATATCACGCATGACATCCTCGTCGTCCACGATAATGAATATACCGGTTCCCTTATGCCGGTCCGGTGTTTGCGCATTTTCCGGAGCGGTTTCGTGAGTGGCGGGAAGGTACAAGGTAAACCGGCTTCTTTTTCTTCCATCAGGAAATCGGTGTTACTTTTATATCGCTCCCTTCGGTAATACTATTCGCCTGCGCGCTCACCGTGTCACCCAATCCCGGAAAAAACTGTTATCACTGTTTTCAATGCTGATCTTGTGGCGAACGTAATGAGGAACCGTCCGTGCCTCTATCGTCCGCAGTTCACCGTCCTTTCCGCGAACTTCGGCGGTATAGGCTTTGCCGGGCTCCCCGGAGGAAAGGCGGTAAACGACGGCGGCAAAAGACTGCCGGTCCACCGTCTGACCATTGACCGTCAGCAGCGTATCTCCGTTCCGGTAACCGAAGTTTCTCCCTTCCGGGAATACCCCCTGAACGAACAACCGGTCGCTATGGTCGTCGACGTAGAGATAAATACCGAATTCCGACTTTACGAGCGGACTTTTTTCCAGTCGTGCATATGAAAGACCCACGGCACTGAACAATTCCGACCGGTTGACCGGTTCATTGAAGCGCAGTGACCGTTCAAGAAACGTTCCGACATCCGGGTGAGTAAGTCGGGCAATTATCTGCAGCAGACTGTCGGCGGGAAACGGATGTTCCTGCGGATACAACTCCCGCATTTTCAGAATCGTCTCACGTAACGTCGTTTCCCCCTTTGTTTTTTCAATGATGCACATGTCCAGCAGTGTATTGAACTGGAATCCGCGCCGGTAGACATCACTGATCAACGATTTTTTCTTGATCACGTTTCTGCTCAAGGTGATGAAATCGAGGGTATCCTCTTTCGTATCGGATATCGTGAACTGTCCGCTCAGCATACCCAGATATTCCTCCGGTGACATCGTTCCATTGATCAACTGCATTTTGAATGCCGCCCACTGCGCGATTCCTTCATAAAACCATAGATGATCAACGGGAAGACTATCCAGATAATCGTGCTTGTCGATTTCGCTACCCCGTAAGGAGAGAGGGATCATCGTATGGAACAATTCGTGCCGGATGATCCAGGACAACGCACTTTTCATACCCCTGAATGTTCCGGTAATCATACCGTACAGCGAGGAAGTACGATGTTCAAGCGCCCCTATCCGTACCAGTGAATCATCGGTGATACTGAACAGGAAACAGTAATCCGGCGGAAGCGATCCATTCAGGAAAAAATCCGCATCGCGAATCGATTTTCTGACAACTCTTTTCAGACATCGTGATGAAATCGAGGGATCATCACTGCAGGTATAAATGAAGAACTGTTTATTTCCGTTTTTAAATCCGCTTTCCGTCATTCTTCCGGCAATAATTGGACAGTCCTGAAGTCGGTCATACGAATCCGCGTAGAAATATCCTGAAGAATCCGTAACCAGAGAAGTCCCGATAAGCCAGTTTTCCGGTAAGTGCAAACCGACCCGTACGGGAAGTTGCGGAGCGTGTGAAAAAAAACCGAACACCGCATACGGATTGATTACCCCCATGTTTTTTCCGATTCGGGTGCCGGCAAATAGTGGTAAGGAATCCTCATTGGATTCCGAGGTCTGGTGTACTATATAAGTGATTTTACGAACCGGAACCGATGAGTCCAGAATGTAATAAGCGGAATCTTTCTTTTCAGAAGATATTTCTTCTCCGTTACGCCCGTGTGCCGAAAAGTGACTTATATACTTACCGTATTTTACCGCCGAATACGTTCCGGGAACCGAAACCGGAAAACAGAAGGTATCGCCGGTCGGTGTCGAAGGAGGAATGGTAACGGTTACCTGCAGGGTGGTTTCCGGATCGAAGACGACGGTTGCGGTATAGTCGAGTGCGAATTTTCGGGAATTATCAGGAATCACCGTCCGTAAAATTTTCGGTGAACAACCGGCAAGTAAACACAGTACGGCAATTACACTGGTTGGGAAAAATGGTTTTTTCATTCGCAGCATACGATTCTTTCTATTCCTGAGATTATACGCCATTTCGCTGCGTAGTCATTATCGGAAACACCCTTGATTCATTTCTCATGATGCCTGCCTCACAACGATGTATCCCTCCTGATTCAACAGCAGGCCAACGGTAAAAATTGTTCGCGCGAAAAGATTCGGAATCCGGTACTATTCCTTCCTGTATTTCCCGACCAACTCCAGAAACGCCTCAGTATTCCGGATCTTATTGAAATCGTTGTCTTTATCGAGATGCTCAAAATCCCGGTACCCTTTCTCGAACGCTTTTCTCAACCACTCGATCGCGAGAGGAGCGTTTCCCTGTCGGGCATGTACACATGCCACGTTATAGTAGGAACCAAGGTCAGCGGGATCAGCTTCAATTGCCCTATGAAGAAATCCCAGCGCGGTACCGTATTGTTCCAGAAATATACAGGTAAGACCCATAGCCGCATCGATTTTCGGGTTTTTGCGTAACGTTTCGGGAATTGTTGAATAAAATGTTGTTATTTCCTTATACTGTTTTCTCCCGGCAAGCAGTGCGATATAGTTGACGTTTGCCGACAGGTTATCCGGTGCCAGTTTGAGCGCATGTCTGAGGTCCCGTTCAGCCTTATGATAGTCACCCAACCGGAGATATGCAGCGCCACGGTTGCAATATGCATCGCCGCTCCGGTTCCCCAGTCGAATCGCTTTATTGAAATCCTCGAGGGCCAGATCATAATTACCCGTTTGCAGATAACAATACCCTCTGTTCTGAACCGGACCGATGGCATCGGGACTGAGCCGACATGCTGCAGTATATGCCTGCACCGCGTCTTCAAACTGCATCTGACGCAGATGAAGCATTCCCTTGATAAAGAAAATACGTTCGCTGGCCGTGTCGAGAGCCATGGCTCTCTTGATACAGGCGTTTGCGGAATCATACTGCTGTCGATCTATGAAGATTCGCGCCCTGTAGGCATGAATATCCTGATACACCTTCGGTTCCCGGGCGAGGATACGGGTAAAATCAGCAAACGCTGAATCATCCTCATCCATATTGTAATATGCCAGACTCCGCACAAGATATGCTCGCGTCAACGATGTGTCTTCTCTGATGATGGCGGACGAATATTCGAGCGCCTTTTTCTGATCGCCGAGTCCGAGCCACACTTCTCCCATCAGAGTCTTTCCGCGGCGGCTGGTGTCGCCCAATGCAAGAGCCCGTTCAACATCAATAAGTGCCTTTTCAGGTTTCTGCAGAGCGAGATAGACCTCCGCTCTCCGCACGTAATAGGAGTGGTCATTTTTATCGAGCCGTATCGCCTTGTTGATATAATACAGCCCGGAATCCGGATCGGAACAGAACTCGGCATGCATATACCAAGAATCCGGATCTGCAACTTTCCTGGAAATCGGATGAGGTTTCCGGCTGAACCGCTGTAAATCCTGCCGGGCAAAAGCCATGATCGCGGTACCTGAAGTTACCCATAGTGTATCGTCGTTGCCTATGGTAACATTTTCGATCTCATTACTCCAGAGGCCTTCCTTTACAGGATAGATTGACCATCTTCTCCCGCGATGCGAAACAAGCCCTTTATCGGTACCCACCCATAACCTTCCCTCCCGGTCCTCACAGACTGCGTTCACCTGTCTGCACCCGATTCCGAGCAGATACCACAGATCAAACGTTTTCCATCGGTTTCCGTTGAAACGGATCAGGTCAGCCGTGACACCTGAATAACCGGCCGAAAACCATACCCTGCCTTTTGCATCCTCATAGAGAACTTTCGCGTCCTCCCCTTTGATTTTTGAATTTACCTCATCAAATATGGTCCAGGTTCCATCGGCGTACCGAAGAACATATCCGGAGTCACGATTCCAGGCATTTACGGAAACCCATATCTCACCGGAGCGTGTAACTAAAATACCGCTGACCTCCCTTCCGTCATGGTTCCCGATCTCAACAGTATCGAAAGCAGAAGAATCTTTAATGGTGACGCAGTGATAATTGAACGAAGCCCGGATTTTTCCGCCTGAGTCAACGGCGATCTCATGAAACTTATCGTCATACTCATCCGGGTGGTGATAAAGAATCGTCGCACCGGTATCGGAAAGTTCGTAAATATAGCCATTCCGGCTGCCGGCGATAATCCTGTCGTTGTTATCCCGCAGCAGCCGGTGGATTCCGTCAGGCATTTCAACTCTGTTCCACATGCCGCTCCGGCGTACCGAAAATCCTTCGGTTCCTCCTACCCACTGGTTGCCTTGAGTATCCATCACAACACCGCAGGTGATGGACCCCGGTAACGTGCTATGTCCTGTCGGAACTTTTCTGCAGCCAATCGAATCCAGTATCCATAATCCGTGTGCGGTTCCCAGCCATACGGCGCCGTCTTTGTCAACGACGAGGTCGCGTATGTAATTGAATTTAAGAGAAGCGTACAACTTCCAGGTCCTGAAATCGTACGAAGCAATCCGGTCGGTGAATGCGATCCAAAGCGTTCCGTTTTTGTCAAACCGAATACAGGTAATGGCGCTTTGCATCAACGGATGATACGGAACCGGTAACGAATCCCACCGGGAACCGTCGAACCGGTACAGGACGTTGCCGCACGTTGTCCAGACGGCACCGGAAGTATCCTGACAAAGGCCCGTGCAGTCACTTCCGGAAAGCGGTGAATTGGTTGAATCGAATACCACCCACTCCCCCTCACGGTAACGGAGAACTGCGTTCCGCGCAGTAAACCACACACTTCCCCGTTTATCAGTCATACAATCGGAAGGCGATTTTCCTGAAAACGGAGGATTATGATAATTGATAAAAACAGTGTCTCCGGTGGATATCCCGCATACGTAGGAATAACCGCAGCACATCCAGATCGAACCGTCGGGTGCTACCGCCACTTTTTCTATCCGGTCGAAATGCTCCGACATGCTGTCGCTTAAGCTCACGTTCCGCCATTCTTTCCGGTCAAAGAACGTCAGTTCATTACAGCCCCCGGCAATATATACCGTTCCGTTCCAGTAATTCACATCATTGATCCGGTGATGCTTCAGTGATGAATTCAACGGAGAAAAATACCGCTGAACAGCATTGGTCCTGTCAATTTCAATCAGCCCCGCGTCGGTTCCGGCATAGACCACAGAATCGTGCACCGCCAGCGAAGTGATATCACTACAGAAGGTATATTGCCTGAACGGCAGGCCGTTTACGGTCGTCCCTGAAGATTCCGGTTCCGACAGATGCAATAGCTGCGTGCTGTCGATACCTTCGGATATTTCGACCGAATCATGAATCCGTTGTTCGATTCGTTTCAGTACCACGGTCATCGATTCATTGAAAGTTGAATCCACCGGTCTGCAGATATCCCGCAGTTTATCAAATGTCTCCACCACCGACCGGTATTCGGCCGTGGTGAACAGCATCAACTGCAGGGTATCGGTGGTGAGAACAGCGGCAAAGGAATCTATAACCGCCTCCGTTCTCCAGGCATATTTTTTAATGAAACTTTCACGATTCATACCACTTATTTCACTCGTCAGAAATTCTTTTTCCGAATCGTTCAGAGAGTCGTAAAGTGCAGGACGTTTGCAGTATTCAAGAAACGTTTTTTTTGTATGACACATCCGGTACGGGGCGAGAAAAAATTTCCAGAACCGCTTTTTTACCGCACAATCATACCATGTCGAATCATTCGCCAGATAGGCGTGGTAAAAAATCATGGTAACGAGTGAATCGTTTCCGGAAAGCGATACACCACCGGTGAATGCATCAAATTGTCTCTTCCGGTAAAGGGTGTCGTTGAATAACAGATCGTTGATATTCAGATCAAGAATATACGGATTCCCATTCCTCAGCATCCTTTTATCGATGGCATGTTGCAGTAGCGTGGTATCACTGATTTGAGAAAAGAGATCATACGCCACCGCTGCATGAATAATCTTCTCCTGCGCATAATTCTTCATTTCACCAAGGAGGTAAAAGGAACTCGAATCGAAGAAAATCTCACCGATCTCTTTAAAAGTATGTTGCAGTCTTTTACTTCCCCCCAGTTGTTCTCCCCGACTTCGCAGAGCATCCGCAGCACGATGCACGGTCAGACTGTCTCCACAGCACATGTCGTAAATCCGGTGCGGGCTCAGAAGGACGAACGTGTCCGGTAACGCAGAAAAACAGCAGCTGTAGCCGAAATGCAACCCGTACCTGCCGACGAAATCCAGCAGCAACGCACTTTCCGGAGGAAGTTTTACCGTGAAGAGAGAACAGGCAAGTTCGGAGAAATAATTCTCACGGTTCACCCAAACCATTTCACCTTCCGGAGAATAGTTTTTTATTCCTTTTCGGGTGGTAAGCGGCTGAGATACTGCAATCGTCGGGAATAAAATTATCAGCACCGATGCGATTCTGTTCATTGTATCTTTCCGGGAACCGAACTGGTTACGACAGGAAGTAATTCGAGCATCAGACGCCTCACTGGAGTTGACGGCCTGAATATGCATCACGAGCTGCGGATATGAACTTTCCGTTCAGTATACCCTTATGAAAAGCGGAATGCATTTACCGTTACACGTTTTTATGAGTACCGTGTGTTTTCAGAAACCAGGTCCCCAATACCGTCCGGTATGTCACAACCAGCAACAGGTAGCTTATGCCAAACTGAACCGCTCCGGCTATCTTATTATCGGTAAATAAGTAACCGGCAACCGAGATACCAGCTACCGCATACAACAGAAGAAGTATCGAAGCACCGAGACTATGGTAGGTTTTGATTGTATATCCGGCTCCGAAACATACCATTCCTGAAAAAAAAGGAATCAATGTTCTAAACGAAACACCGTTCTTTTCAAGCAGTGAATCAATCAGGAAAAGCAAACCGATACCCACGTTGAATACTGCCCAATACATCCAGAAAGTGCCCGCATTCTGCGCGATGCTTTTTCCCAGTTCGACATCCTTTACCGGTTCCAGTACACGGGTAAAATTCATCGTTTCCTCCGGACGGAACATTCTATTTTAACTTTCTGTTTCACGATTCGTGTTCCAAGTCGATAGATTGAATATACTACCCCGATTCATGTAAGGAAGAAAAACACGAATCCTGCACCAAACAACTTGCAATTCATTATCGCACGACAAAACTTTCGCGGACTCTGCAACTCTCCCCCAGCACCGAAATGATATACATCCCCGGAGTAAGCCTCGACGTCTGCAGTACCGTCGTACCCTGCACGAATCGATGGAGCAATTCTCTTCCCCGCACATTGGTTATCTGTACCATAGCCCGGTTCCGCACTCCCGGCGAAACGGTTAATCGGGCATCGCTGCTGGAATAAGCAATGATCCGTCGTGACTCCCGCACTCCGTGCGTTTCCACCGATGCGACGGTACTTCCTTCTTCGACAATCTCCCACTGCTGAGTGGATGACGAGGTGCTCGCATTGTTCTGCACGATGGTGTTTCCCTGCGCCTCAAGATACAGGTTGCTGTGCGACATTTTTATCCGGGCGGTCCGATTTCCATCGGATGCCGGGGCAAACTCGAACACGGTCTGCTGATGAGCACCCCCGTTCCAGGTCCACAACCCCGCCGCCACACCGGCATTTCTCGATTCATCGGGAATGTCAAGCACCCGGTCGCCGAATTCAAGACGGAACGTGTTTTCGTCTCCCAGTTCAATCATTTTTACCAGTGCGGCAGGAGTGGCCTGACTACCGAGAACCAGCCGGTTATCATCGGTGGCAGTCATATAGGTCCCCGCACTCACCGAACGCAGGTAACAGGAGAGGTAAAGTTCTTCCTTGAACATATCCTGATACATCGCGTTGACGATTTTACAATGGTACACATAATCGTCATCGGATTCGTATTCACTCGCGTAATTAAGTCCGTACGGCCAGAAATGCTGCTGATCGCCGTGTAGCTCCGCATTCGGATCTCCGGTGAGTTCCCTGAGCATGGCTGTTGCTTTCGTACCGGTGAAAATACCGTCCACGATCAGGTTGCGGTATTCATTCGTGGTACCGACCCCGACGGTATGGGCGATTTCGTGCAATGCGGTGAGCACCGCCATGTACGACCGGTTTTCTCCGAACCGAATCGAACCACTGAAACTACCGTCGGCGGTTCCCACACTTGGAACGTAACTAACTGAAAGAGTTTTTGTAATCGAGGTATAGGTATTGTAGTACTTTACCGCCGCATCCATGACGGTTGTAATCCGGTCGTATGCGTCCTGCTGATCGGCGGTGGGGTTGGATGCCCTGCTGAGGGTATAGGTGACGTGTCCGGTCTGCTGTGCAGTGCTGTCCAAGGGAAGCAACAACATGGACACAGAAAACAGGATAAACGACATACTCGTGAACTTCATACGCTCTCCGGGAATTGCTGTCATATCAGTAATGTACATTCAGATTGTCGTTGGTACCGGATTCTTGTATACGCGAAAACTGATTCCAGGTGTCCAAAGACACAGGCCACCAGTCCGCATTCCGGACTGGTCGAATAGCCTGAGCTATTCAATTTCCCCTACAATTCAGGCTTCAATCATATCACATCAAACAGAATATCTGCGGCCATCGGTAACTGCGTTGAAACTGCTATCAGGGTAAATACCACCAGCGCAAAAGCGACCGCAACCGGAAACCCTCCGGAATCTGAATGTCTGGCCCGGAGCAGGTACCATACTGTGAACGCCACCAATACGAATGACATAACCGGCATCGAAAGCAGTAATGCCTTTGTCGACAACAATGGTAAAACAGAAAGTCGCAGGATGGTTTCATTATCTCGCGGTATATCGCCTTTAATGATAATAAAATTGACGTGACACAATACGCCTCTGCTGATGCCGTGCGATAGCAGCACATACAGCAATGCAATAATAAAAGCGATACTTCCGGTTATGCATGCTTTTGAACCGGCCGGATTTTCCGAAAAAGTCCGTGAGGAAAACACAAGGTCACTCTCGGGAATGATATACGTCGGATTTTTCATAGCCAGGTCAGTAGTCGTTTTCCGCCAACATCCGGAAAAGTGAAACAGAATAGGTACAAAATAAATCCTGAGGAACGACCATTGCATTTTTCACTTATAACAACTAAAAACGGCCGTTTCTGAAGAAAAACGGCCGTTTTTAATAGTTAATGGGGTGGCTGAGGGGACTTGAACCCCCGACGTCTGGAACCACAATCCAGTGCTCTAACCAACTGAGCCACAGCCACCGTAATAATCTTCTATAAAGATTCGCATCGTTTTTTATCCGAAATGCGGTGGTAAAATACCACTTTTCACTGTAATCTGCAATAGTTGAATTCCGCGTTCCGGAACTCCTTGTCCCTATCTCAGCAGCAGTAGCGTTCCCCAGGTTGCCGGTGCAAAGGAATCGGCATCCTTCGGTGTTGCCGCAACAGTTTTTTCCTTATTGTTCTGTACAAATGCACCGTACCCGATGGTCCGGTCCTCGAAAGGGATCATCCCGGTATCATACCAGGGAACCGTGACGACCACGACATCACCGATCACTTCGTGGGTGATCGAACTGTTCCAGTCTTTTTCCTTGTACTCGAGCGCATCTTTGTTGAGTGTCCGCTCATAATGGGTTCCCCGGACGACTTCGGAATCGGAGGGTGTGCAGACGATAAAACGGTCGGGATAGGCAAGAAAAGCGTTCTTACCGTTTTTCCCATCGAAACCGAACTTCACGGTCTCTTTTCCTCCATTCTTTTTCACCGCGATATACAGCGCTGCTTTGTTCCATGCCATCCCGTAGGTAATTGATCCGACGGAAGAGAACTTATCGCCGATCGCCGCGACCGCATCTTTTCCTGTTTTACCGTTGCCGACTTTTACCGCTTTGACCGTATCGGTACTCATCAGTTTCGTCAGATCGGCGATACCGATAGGTGCAATGTTCCCCTTCTCTTCGGTGCCTTTAACTGCCCAGTCTATACGGATGAACTCCTCACCGCCCACAAGCTTTTTATTAAGTTTTCCGAATGAAAAATCAGCCGATGGATCGGTTATCGCGAAGGTTTTAGATGCGATTGTTTTGGATTTCCCGTTTTTATTGGTAAGAACGGTGAGAGAAAGCTTTTTTCCTTTAAGTGCCGATGTATCGATTTGAGCCCTGACGGTCAGTGAATCGTTACGGAGTGAGACCCACGGAAGCGGTGTATTGAACGAAATGGTCTGTGAATAACCACTCCGAATAATACCGGCGAAAAGTACGACAATCACCATTAAACGAACCGCCATGCTGAACCCCTTTCTTTGTATCATAAATAACTTATAGCTTATAAATAATCCGATCAGTGCTGCTTGTCTGCTTAAATCCGATCGGGTTCCACCATTGCGTGTTGGCGCTGAAATCTGATGGAACAAGGCTGATAAGGTAGTGTATATCGTTTTGAAACAGGATTTATTGCCCTGAATCCAAAGAAATATACGACACGCAACCGTTCAATACAATCGCTCTGTAGTGAAAAGGAGTCTTTCAGGTGTTCACATCGTTGACTAGTGCCGCGATCTGGGGATCATTACGAAAGGCTGTGTCTGTTTTTTTCGTGCACCGGATGTAGAAAACGGTTTGCTAAGATCACTGCGGAAATTTTTCGGTAAGCGTCCAGAGCGTATCATTATTGCCGATCACCTGGACGGTTTCCAGTTCCTCGATCCGTTGCCAGACAAAGGTCAGATTCGCGGCCTCATATCCTTCGGGTACCTGAAACAGATCAATCCGTTGCTCAAGAAACGAAGGCACGACTCTTTTGAGCAGCACCAGATTGCAGGTCGATTCTTTTCTGAACCGTACCGGGCATCGCTTTTTAACGAAATACACTGTTTTTTTCGCGTTTTTTTCGGTGAGTACCTGGGCATTCCACAGGCGATTCAGCGATGCGGGACCGACTATGATCCACTCATAATAGTTCCATACAAAAACAACCAGCCCGATCACCAGCCCCGCGATACGGAGGATCCTGTTTTTTCGTCGTACCATTCTCCAGAAAAAATCGGCAAAGACCCAGACTAAAAGCTGAGTAAAAATAAGATCATACCGGTCATTGAAAAACGATTTCGACTGCAGATCGAACAGAAAAGCGATAAAAAGTATCAGACAGTAGATCCCATACCGCGTGAAGCGGAACCGGGTGACCATCGAAGAGAGAAATCCCACTGCAAGCATAAGTACCGGTGTAAGCCAGAGAAGCATCTGATATGACGTGATATTATGCATGGTGCTATTTTCCCCCAAGTAGAATCGAAGAATCAGTGAAAAATATCCCTGCCGTACAGGCAGTCATCAGGCATGCGAGGGTTGCAGCACAGAGCGCCCTGAATCCTGTCTGCGAAAGAACTTTCGTTTTTTTCGGAGCGAGTGCACTTAGTCCCCCCACGAATATCGCCATCGAGGCAAGGTGAGCGAATCCGCAAAGTGCGTAGGTGGTGATGGCAATCGAGCGCGGGTGTCGTATCGTTCCATCGGAAATCGCCGTGGCCAGGTCCTTGTATCCTGCAACCTCTGTGGCAACCGTACGCTCTCCGACAATACGGGCCACGATTCCGGCGTCATCGGGCGAAACCCCCATGATCAGGGAGAACGGATAGAACAGCACTCCAAGTATCCCCTTGAGCGACCAGTCGAACTTCATCTGCAGCAGGGCATTGAGTTTGCCGCCGAGCACGCCGATGATCATGTCGAAGAGCTCCACTAGCCCCAGTACCGCAACAAGCAGGGCGGCGACACCGACTATCACCTTAGCCCCGGCATTAGCACCGTTGATGATCGCTTCGAAAAAATTGGATTCGCGTTCATAATGCGGCTTAATTGATTTACCGTAGGTTTCCGGTATTTGCTCTTCAGGAAGCAGTATTTTCGACATCACCACAGCTGCAGGGGCACTCAGGATCGATGCACTCACCAGATGTCCGGCAATTGTCGGAAACTGCTCGCGCAGGGTGAAAACGTAAAGTGCAAGCACATTCGAAGCCACGGTTGCCATGCCGGTAGTGAGTATCGTGCACAGTTCACTGCGGGTCATCGTGCCGATATGGGGCCGGATGGTGAAAGCGGATTCGATTCCCACGAAAATATTCGAGGCGACCGAAACCGATTCTGCACCTGAGAGTTTCATGGTTTCGCTGAAAAGCGAAGCGAATCCCCGAATGACAAGGGGCATAATTTTGAAGAAATAGAGGAGTGAAATCAGTGCCGAAAAAAAGATGATGGTCGGGAGAGCCTGAAAGGCGAGAATAAATCCGACTGAGCCCTTCGCACCCGGAGGCAGTGCCAGTGGACCGAACAGAAATTCGGCTCCGGCAGCCGAAGCTTCGACCACTTTCACTACCAGGTCGTTGAGGAGAAGAAAAAGTCGTCGTCCGGCAGGAACCCTGAAAACGAAAATAGCGAAGAGCAGCTGCAGGCCTGTTCCCCACCCCACCAGTTTCCAGTTGATCCTTCTGCGGTTGGTGGAAAACAGCCAGCACAGACCGATCAGAACGATCATTCCTGCGGAACTGATTGCATTATACATTTTGTAGTGCCATCGCCTGGTGCTACCGATTTAAGTTGAACTGAGCGATGAGTGCTCTCTACAGATAAATTACTATTTTGACCGCTTAAGCTCAATTAAATTACCTCTGCGCCTGTTGCATTATTATTTTTAACCGCGTTCGGAATTATTTACAATTGAATACGGTGGCTGCACGGAGAAGAATGTCGGAATTCACGAGAGGTCTCAACCAGAGTCAGAAAAAAGCAGTTTGTCATAATGAAGGACCGTTGCTTGTCCTCGCGGGCGCGGGGAGCGGAAAAACACGGGTACTCACCATGCGGATCGCCCGTCTTGTCAAAGAGCGTCACTGTAAACCCGAAGAGATACTGGCAGTAACGTTCACCAACAAGGCTGCCCGTGAAATGAAGGAACGGGTTGCGGCGGCCACCTCCCCTGCTATCGCCGAAAAAATGACCCTGTCCACCTTTCACAGCCTCGGAGTGAAAATTCTCCGCGAATATGGCGATGCGATCGGTCTTGGAAAGAGTTTTTCTATTATCGATGAACATGAGAAAATATCGACACTCAAAGGCATTATGCGTGCGACCGGTGTACGCGGATTTAAAAATGAAGATCCGTTGGACTTCGCCACCCGAATCAGTCTTGCAAAGAACGGATCACTCGACGCGAAATCCTTTAAAAACGAGGAACCCGAGGAACGCAAAGTAGGCAGAGTCTACACTGCCTACAGCTCCATGATGTTCAAGCGGCACTGCGTCGATTTTGACGACCTGCTTCTTCTGCCGCTGCAGCTTTTCACAAAGTTCCCCGATATCCTCGCCGGATACCAGAAGAACTACAAATTCATCTCAATCGACGAGTTTCAGGACACTAATTCCGTGCAGATGAAACTCGCCACCATGCTCGCCCATCCGAGAAACAATCTGATGGTGGTGGGCGACGACGATCAGGGTATCTACTCGTGGCGCGGTGCCGATGTTCAGAATATCATTTCGTTCTCCTCCTCCTTTAAAAAATGCGTTACCGTCATCCTCGACAAAAATTACCGTTCGTCACGGCAGATTCTCGAAGGAGCCCACGCGGTAGTAGCCCACAACCGTGTCCGCAAAATCAAGCACATTACCGCGGTTGCGGGTGATGGCGATCCGATCATGCACTACAAGGGCGACGATGAAGAGGACGAGGCCGTATGGATTGCCGACTGTATAGCAGGGCACCATAAAGGCAATCAGTTCAGTTACGGCGACCATGCGATTCTGCTGCGCACCAACGCGATGATGCGCCGTTACGAGGAGGAACTGCGGCTTAAACGTATTCCTTACAAAGTGACCGGGGCGACGAGTTTTTTCGAGCGCAAGGAAATCAAGGACATAATCGCCTACCTGCGTTTTTTCGCCAATCCGCACGATGAACTCAGTCTGATGCGGGTACTGAAAGTACCGCATAAAGGCGTTACCCCCTCCTCGCTTGAACGACTCGACGATCTGGCGGCCCTCAGGAAGATCAGCCTTTGGGATGCGTTCGAAAAACACGCCGACATCGATAAAATCACTCCCGATCAGCATGCGAAAATCGGCGTTTTCCTTGATTTCTTCAATGAATTCTCCGCCCGTTTCGCAACCGGAAAGTTGAGCGCCACCACGCGTGAACTGCTCGACGCTACCGGGTACATGTCACATCTTGCGCGGGCGTCAAAAGACGACGAAAACCCTGAGCGTCGCAGGGAGAACATCGATGAATTCATTCACGGTATCGAAACGTACGAGCATAAATACAAGCGCAAAAAGCCTTCCCTGAGCGGGTATCTGCACGAGATCGCGCTGGTCACCAGTGAAGACGAGGATGACGACCAGAAGAAAAAGATCTCCCGTACCGTACTGATGACACTCCACAAATCTAAAGGACTTGAATTCCCGGTGGTGTTTCTCGCCGGACTCGATCGCGATTACATCCCCTCTCCCCGTGCGATCGAGGAAGGAGGTATCGACGAAGAGCGGCGACTCTTTTATGTCGGTATGACACGCGCGAAAAAAAGGCTCTACCTCACCTATCCCGGAACCAAGGTCTCCTACGGAAAAGTCAAACCGGTTATCCCCTGTCCGTTTCTGTACGAAATTCCCGAGGAATTTCTCGACGGCAAAATCGGCGAAAAGCAGGATGAGGAGAAGCAGCAGTTCATGGATGATTTTTTCGCACAGATGAAATTGAAATTGAGCAATAATGACGGTGTGCCGGTGGTTGAGTAAGCTCGGATTTCAAACCCGTACGAACGGGAAAATTAAGATTGATCTGCTGTTCTTCGCTCGGTCCGTTTCCTTCCCCGGTTCCGTCGGAACCTCCCCTCGCCGAGAGGGACCGTATCGGCATGTGGATCAATTCTCCCGTCGCCCGGGGTGCGCTTCCGCCTTTCTGATTATCCCCCGGATGAACAGCGCTTTACCGTTCAGATAGTTATCCCGGTGGTTCGGGTAGCGTGCGGCCAGTTCCCGCTTAAGCGATGCGTAGGCATCCCGTTCTTCCTGATGACTTTTGAGATAGGTGCTGAAATGTAACTGTTCGTCCCATAATTTCCCGTACAGCTTCACCATATGCAGATGATGAGTGCGGGGATCTCCCTTGATAAAGAAATATATGAACGGTATTACATACTCTCCACTCTCCCATGAAGGTATACCGCCCCTGTACTACCCGCAATGATTTCAGAATTACGGATAATCGAGTGACCGGTTATCCAACCACTGGATTAGGATCTCACCGCCTGGGTGGCAGGCACACCCTGATATTTGGTTTCAAGCTGATCGGCGACCATTTTTCCGATCAGCTTCAGCGTATCGAACACCCCGATACATTTATTCGCTACAGCTTTTGTCCATGGCAGGCCGTACCGGTTCAGGTACTGATTAAGGGCATCCGTACCAAGTACATTGGGTAGATCCATTTTGTTGTATTGAATTACCATCGGTATGTTTTCCCTCCGGTAACCATATTCCGCCAGATTCGCTTCAAGGTTCCGGAAACTCTCGATATTTTCATCGAGCTTGTCGCTGGCGCTGTCGGCGACAAACACAAGGCCATCCACACCCCTAAGGACCAGTTTACGGGTGGCGTTGTAATAACACTGCCCCGGCACCGAATAAAGGTGCAATTTCACCTGGAATCCCCTGATCTTGCCCAGATCGAGCGGAAGAAAATCGAAGTAGATGGTTCGATCGGTATCGGTGGCAAGTGAGGTCATGTTACTCTTGAGCGCCGGCGGTGTTTTTTCGTGAATAATCATGAGGTTGGTGGTTTTACCGCTCAGGCCGGGGCCGTAATAGACAATCTTCACGTTCATTTCCCGGGTTGCATAATTCAAGGCTGCCATAACTGTCATCTCCGCGGTTGATGAAAAATCCGTTCAAATCAGTCCCGATACTCAAAAACAGGAACCGGTGCAATTCTACCCACATTAATAATACCCTTTCCAGTAAAAATTATCAACCATCAGGTGGCAGTGGCGATGAAAGCGGCAGATAAGTTTCTACCGTTACTTCCTCCACCCTGCTCGCCTGCTCCGGCAACACGATCCGCTATTCCCTCACGTCAGGAAATCCGGCAAAACTCGACCTTATTGACTGCCGCAGAAAACTGGTGGCAGTACTCGTTGACGGATATCGGCAGGCCGGCGGGTACGAAACGTTCCTCCCTCGTGCTCTCCATCGCGACATGTATCTGATCAGGTTGATGTCGGGCGATACCCGGATAGTAGTGAAGAATGATTATATGTAAACTATCCGTCAGATACGCCGAAAAACGGCTTATCGTAAAATCCCCCCTTCCACCGGGGGGATTTTATAACTCACCATCAAATTTCAATGCAATTTTTCAGTTGTAAAATTATATTATAACCGGATTGCGTTTGCTCCGGTAAATCCGGACTTTATTTTGTTCGATCGCGCAAGTAAATCAAGTGTGATATGCCCATTGTAACGTTTGCATAGTACACTACCCTGGCACGGTTTATTTCGTTGAACTTATACCGGGATATCGCTTGAACCGGTGTCACCAGAACTGTACTTCGTTATTCAAATAGAGGAGGAATGGATGAAACGTAGGAACTTCGGTAATATATACGGAATTGCGGTAACTTTTTGCTTTCTTTTATTTACGGTATCGGTAGCCGCCCCGGATCCGGATTTTCATATCTACCTCTGTTTCGGGCAGTCCAACATGGCCGGAGCCGGAGATATCGAGGCCCAGGATAAAACCGTCGACAACCGTTTCCAGGTAATGTATCCGATGGTCGGTTGTTCAATGCAGGGAAGAGAGTTCGGAAAATGGTACGATGCGATTCCTCCACTCTGGGGCTGCCCGAACGGCGGACTGGGACCGTCCGATTACTTCGGAAGGACAATGGTGAAAGAACTGCCGACCGAAATAAAAATCGGCGTAATCGTCATCGGCATTCCCGGATGCGATATCAGGTTATTCGATAAAACGGGATACCAGAGCTACGATACCTATAATTATGTACCTTCAAAATATAGCGGCAGTGCGTATGCGTGGCTGATGGAGCTTGCCGAACTGGCGAAAAAAGACGGGGTCATAAAAGGGTTTATAATGCATCAGGGAGAGACCATGCCCGATCCCCTTGCATGGCCCGGTCATGTGAAACGTGTATATGACAGTCTGGTCGCCGACCTGGAACTTCCATCGACGACCCCTTTGCTTGTGGGAGAATTGTTGTATACCAGTGCCGGCGGTGCATGCGGTGGGAATAATACGACTATTCAAAAAATCGCCGAAGATAATCCCGTTGTACATGCTATTTCCGCCGAGGGTCTTACCGGAAAAGACCAGTTCCACTTTACCGCTGCGAGCGAACGTACGTTCGGTGCCCGTTATGCCGAGACGATGCTGGAACTCGAACGTACAACGATTCATCGCACGGCGAAAAGCACGACGGTCAAACCGGCACCACCATTGAGGTTCACGGGAAATGATATCCGGATTACGGCAACGGGAGATTACCGTTACCGGATCGTGAGTTGCAGCGGTACGGTGGTGAAGACCGGCTTTGGAAACGGCATTGTCACCGCAGGCGTCAGCCTTATCCCGGGGATTTATTTCGTTTCGGTTGAAAACCCATGCGGATTGTTTACCGGCAGGTTCCTTAAAAAATAATTTTCTGTTCCGGCTCGTATTTTCAGGAATTTGAGCCGGTTTTATGCTGATTTTTCGCACCTGGAACGGCTTCTTTAGTCGATGGTTGTATCCAACTCCCTGCCGAGCGACATCCTAGGTAACGCGGAAACCGTTATGACAATGCTATCAGTTTCCTTTACTTTCTGATGGCTAGTGGAACTTTATCAGGTCTGCTGTGATGTCCGGTATCAATGATTTCAAACATCTGGTTCTGGGTAATGTATATTACAACGTACCTCATTCTAAAAGTGCCCGATCCGAAACGGAGCCCTATGGAATTTCTCGAAACCGCAATAGAAACCAATCAGATACTTGCCTGGGCGGTACTCGTCACCGCATTCGTGATTCTCGCCAAATGCGCCGACCTGTTTGTCGACAGTGCAGTGGCACTCGCCGATCGTTTCAACATTCCACGGCTGGTTATCGGTATCGTCATGGTATCACTGGCTACCACGGCTCCCGAAGTCTCCGTATCACTGATCTCGGCTCTCCAGGGAAGTCCGGAGATGGCACTCGGCAACGCGATCGGTTCAGTCATTTGTGATGACGGTATCGCACTCGGTCTGGCGGGACTGTTCACGGCAGCACCCATCATGATCCTCCCGTCGGTGCTCAACACTTCCGCGATATTCCTCATTCTGGTCGAAGTACTGACCTTCCTTTTCATCGTATTCGATCATCAGCTCGGCAGGATCGAAGGCGGTATTCTGGTGGTGCTCCTCGGGCTGTACTTTTTCATTCTTTACCGCCAGCATAAAAGCGGAAAACACACCGCCGATGCCGAGATCGCCGAGGAACTCGAAAGTATCGACAAAACAAAAGGGAAGCCGTTGACATTTCTTTTTCTTATCTTTGCGATCGGGCTTGCGGGCATCATCGGTTCGAGTCATTTCATCGTTACCTCCGCGACCTCAATCGCCCACTACATCGGCATCCCCGAAGCGGTCATCGCCCTTACACTCGTCGCGCTCGGCACTTCGATTCCCGAAATCGCCACCTGCATTATTGCGGCGCGTAAAGGTGAAGGTGCACTCGCGGTGGGAAACATTCTCGGTGCCGACATTCTCAATATCTGCTGGGTTGCGGGACTCTCGGCGGTTGCCAATCCGCTGACGCTTTCAGGAAAGCAGATTTTCTTCATGTTTCCGTCGATGTTCATTATCGTTGGAACGATGCTGCTGATGCTGCGGGCCGGGTACCGATTGACAAAAGTAAAGGGGCTGGTGCTGCTGGGACTTTACGGAATTTATGTAGCCAGCTTCTTCTTCGTATTCCCGCCGACACATCATTGATCATCATCAGGGAAAATGGCGGAAGGGGTCACATCCCGACGATCGCATTACGCAGGTGTTCCACCTTCCCGCGTGTTATGCCAATTACATCGAATCTGCAAGCGGTCGACGTGATCCGGTGCTCGGCGAGGTACTGACGCGCCACCATAACCAGTTTACGCTGCTTGGCGGGGGTTACCCACGAAAAGGGGCTTCCGCATGCTGCACCCCAGGATGATTTTACTTCGATAAAAACCAGTGTACCGTCGGTATCACGGGCGATGCAGTCGATCTCGCCCCGTCGAGACTGATATTTCCTGCAGACGATTTCGAAACCGTGAGTAAGAAGATATTCCACGGCGGTATCTTCGCCCCGGTTTCCTTTTTCCCGCGTATGGACAAACGATGAAGCGGGATGTTCACCGTCAGGCAGCATCAGTGCTGGAAAATCAGATGGAGGACGAACGCGACTCCCAGTGCCGAGGTCAGAAGCCAGAGTGGCCACTGCTCGCCGATCATGTCGGCCCAGTAGACGGATGAAAATACGGTATACTTGCTGTATCGCCGCTCCCTGCTGCGCCGGTCGGTGATTCTGCGGTCGTAATCCGATGATGAAACCTGTACCGGTCGGGGTGTCTTGCGGCCCGGAGTCGATGGAGTGGTCTCTTCGGTATCAACCGTATCGAGATGCTCCAGCATCTCTTCCACCGTTGAATAGCGTTCCTTTTTGTCTTTTTTAAGTGCCTTGAGCACCACCATCTCGAGACGACGGGGAGTATCCTTGCGTTTGATTGACGGAGGATCGGGCTGCTCATGCACCTGTTTGTAGGCAACCGACATCGGATTGTTGCCCAGAAACGGCGGACGCCGCGTAAGCATTTCGTAGATAACGATTCCCAGTGAATAGATATCCGTCTGTGCGTCGAGTTTGTTTCCCTGGGCCTGTTCCGGCGACATGTATTCAGGAGTACCGACGGCACTGCCGGTCATGGTGATGTTGGTACCCGAGAATATTTTGGCGATACCGAAATCACTCAGTCGCACTACACCATTCTTTTCGATAAGTACGTTACCGGGCTTGATGTCGCGATGAATGATATTTGCGCCGTGCGCATACCGTAGCGCCCGTCCGATCTGCTTCGTGTAATCGATGATCTCGTTGATGGGAATCAGTTTATTTTCTGCGATACGTCTTCCGAGGTCGGTACCGTCCACGAACTGCATTGCGAAATACCGCAGCCCGTCCTCTTCTCCGTACTCGTAGATGCTGACGATATTCTGATGCTGCAACAGTGAAATCGCTTTCGCTTCAATTTCGAACCGTTTGGCGAATTCGGTGTCACGCGAAAGTTTGGGCGGCAGTACTTTCAGAGCTACGATACGATTGAGCGGTTCCTGCAGGGCTTTATAGATATCACCCATTCCGCCCTTGCCGATCTGCGAGAGAATCTTGTAGTTCCCCAGCTGCAGGGGAATGGTATCATCCGTCCGCTGTTTCATCATCTGGTTGAGCATAATCCCCCTTGTTCAGCACTCCTGTTTCCGCGACCGAAATGATCCGGAGGTATTACGATTCTATGATACTCCTGACGATTTCCAGAACTTCCTGCTGCGCGCGTTCAAGATCGTTATTGATAATACGGTACTCGTATTTTCCTTCACAGATAGCATAGTTCATTTCGACGGATGCATTGGTCAGTCTGCGGTTGATCGCTTCTTCGCTCTCGGTTTTCCTCATACGCAATCGCTGTTCAAGCTGCTCCAGATCAGGCGGCAGAATGAGTATCCCCAACGCATCGGGATATACCGCATCGAATTTTTTTTTGCCGAATACATCGATATCCATGATAATGTTGACGCCCTGCGCGATGGTTTCGTCAATGAACGACCGCGGGGTTCCGTAATAATTGCCGTGCACCATCTGCCATTCGGCGAAGCCGTCTTCTTCAATCTTCTTCCTGAATTCCTCTTCGGAAAGAAAAAAGTAGTGTTCGCCATTCAGTTCACCGGGGCGCGGCGATCGGGTCGTCGCGCTTATGGAGTAAACAAGGCCGGGAATGCTGAAACGGAGGTAATCCAACAGTGTGGTTTTTCCCGCACCCGATGGTGCCGAAAAAACGATTATCTTCCCCTTTTTACTGTTTATCCCTGCGGTATCGGAATTATTCATATAATTTCCCGTCACTAATTCGAAGTGCCGTTATCACGAAGTGCTTCCTCCTCCATCAACCTTCGAACCTCGAGTGCTTCCTGTTTCAGATCGAATTCTTTCTGAATCGAATACTCCAGTTTAATCAGCAGGTTGATCATGTTGTTCAGTGTTCTGCTGATAACCAGAAACATGATGAAAATCAGCAGCAGTGTACCACCGGCCAGCACGTAGAGAGTGATCATATCCCTCCTGTTTCATACGGGGAACGTTAACCATATTCCAGTCCGGAAAATCGGCCGTTTGGATGAAATGCGGATCTTCCCCTCTTCATTTAACCGGAGACGTGCAAACACTGTTTCGACAGTTTCGATCATTCCCGGAACTTTCAGCTTAAAATTCAGGTTCAGAGGTATTCAGTCGTCATCCCCCCCTTGAATGATTCCACCTGAGCGGCATCTGTCCGCTAAATTGGAAACCTTAAACTAATATACTTTAATGATGTTTTGAGGAACATCGATAAAAACGGACTTTCGGAGTATAAACCCGTTTTCCACTATTACGGAACTGTTCAGAACTCTCATATGCCTCACTGTTGGCATGATTGCATCAGGAAGCCGACATTTCATCGGGTTGTGGTATACCCGAAAAATGTATCGTTTTATACCGGACTACTCGCCCGTTTTCAGTTTCAGTGCGATTGCTGTTTGTAACCGATCAAAGGAGGCACTACTCCATTCGAAAAGGTCTATCGCCAGAGTGCGATCCTCCGCCGCTGCCGCCAACTCTATTTTTGCACAAATCGCGGCGAATTCCCCTCCACCAACCGCATTTGCAGCCCCCTTGATCTGGTGTGCCAGATATGCAGCTTCAGAATATTGTCCTCCATCGATCAATTCCTTCAGCTTTAATAATTGACTGGTCGTATCGCTTAGAAATATTTCATTAACAGTTCTGAACGTAGCTCTATCATTTCCGATGTTCGCAAGTAATTCGGCAGGATCGTAACATACCGTTGAATCCGGCAATTTCAAAGCGATGTCTTCGAGCGCCTCTTCGGTCATGATTCGCGCAAAAGCGGGTAATTCTGCAGACCATTTCTGCATTTTATCCAGAAAATCAACGGGATTGACCGGCTTTGAAAGATAGTCGTTCATACCTGCATCCAGGCAACGTTTCCTGTCGCGTTCCGTCGCATGAGCCGTCATCGCGATAACCGGAACCTGATGGTCGAGAACCCCGGAAGACGGGTCACGGATTATACCGGTTGCCGTATACCCGTCCATTTCCGGCATTTGAATATCCATCAGTACCACAGCAAACCGTTTTTCCGAAAGTATTTCGATCGCATTGACTCCGTTTTCCATGAGAGTGATGTTTTCGAATCCCCATCGTTCCAGCATCTTCTCGATGACGATCTGGTTGGTACGATTATCTTCGACGACAAGTATCGGCAGATGTGACCTGCTCACAGACCGGTCCCGCCGAATTTACTGCTTATCGTCGCATCGGCCTGGGTGAATTTGCCGAACAGCTCCTTTCGCCCCTCCTCACTTATACCGATTCCGGTATCTTCAACGGTGAACCGCACTACCACCTCCGATTCCGATCGGGAGTCCATCGTCACACTCAGGGCTACGCTGCCTTCTTCGGTGAATTTAAATGCATTCCCGAGCAGATAGATAATTACCTGTCTGAGCCTTCCCGGATCGCCGGAGATCAATTCCGGAATATCCTCCGCGACCGTGCAGGTGAATTCGATCGGTTTTCCCATCGTTTTCGACAGAAACATTCTTCTGACACCACCTAACAGCGATATAATATCGAATGTAACACTGTCAAGCTCCAGTTTATCCGCTTCTATTTTCGAAATATCCAGAATATCGTTAATAACCGTCAACAGTGCTTCCGAACTGCTTTTCAGCGTATCACAGTACCCTTTCTGTTCCTTGGTCAGATCGGTATTATCGGTAAGAAGGTGTATCATGCCGATAACACCATTGAGCGGATTGCGCAATTCATGACTCATTCCGGCGAGAAATTCCGATTTCGCCCTGTTGGCGATCTCGGCACGAGTCGCCATGCTGCTCGCAAGTACCGTCTGGCGTTCAAGCTTTTCATTAAGCGATTGCGCGTTTCGCAGTGCCTCTTCAAGCTTTTCGTTCCGCTCGTACTGCACGGTGATATCGTGCAACGTACCTATCACCCTCGCGGGGATTCCTTCAGATGATTACACCAGCTTTCCGTTAAGCGAACAAATCCGTTTGTCACCGTTTTTCGCCCGCAGCATCACTATAAAATTATTCACGACTCCTCTCGAACGGAGACGACGATAAAAGTCCTCCCGCTGTTCCGACTTCTGAGCAGGTACCAAATTCTTAAAGTGGATACCCCACAGTTCTTGAATTAAAGAGCACAGTGTTGCATGGTAACCCGTACCCGTGATCTCATCGGTTTCATTTCATGGCATCGTCCTCTGATTGTCGTTGGCACCTCCCGCCGGAGAAGTCTATTTTAAGGAGGATACCTGCCTTTCAGAAGAAGGAGTTTCCCATGTCATCGGCGATAGAGCTTTACAAGGAAGCATACGATCTCGATTACAACAAAGGCGACAGTCTGTACGCTGAAGTTCTCTACAAGGAGATTATCGAACGTTTCCCCCATTCCGACGAAAAAGAGTATGCCCAGGTGCATCTCGAACGGATTGCCAAACTGAAAGGCAATCCCGATGATCCCACGTTCAAACCGTTGCGATCCGGCGGAGGGTCCGGGGCTGGTCTTGCGGTTGTCTGTTTCGTACTGATTCTTTTCATTCTTACCGCTCTCGGATTCGGCGGTTCATTCATATACCGCCAGTATAAACGAATACAATCAAATGAGTTGATCATTCACGGACTGATCAGCGAAAAAAACGGTAACAGTGACGATGCCGAGAAACAGTATGAAAGGGCACGGCAACTTTTTCCCCGCAACGGTGTCGCCTACCACTGTCTCGCCGATCTGTATCTGCGTACAGGGAAGACGGAGAGCGCGGAACTGGTGACGCAACAATGGGAACTTATGCAGCCGTATGACAATGCGATCAACGAATTCAAAACGCGCCTTGTCAACCCTCCGGCAGGAGACAGCATTCAATGAACACCGACGAAAAACGCCGTGTCATCCATGGTGAAGTATTTGCCGAGGGTCGATGGGTTCCCATCGAACGGAAATTCGAAATCGAACAGCAGCGCCGTAAAAAAATCGAGGCCGGCTATGTCTGGTATCGTGGCGACTGGATGACCATCGATGAAAAGCTGCGCCTGGTAGTACCATCGAAACCTCCCGAAGAGAAATCGAACCCGACGATTGTCATCAACAATTATGATAACCGCACCTTCTCGACGGTGGACAATCGCACCGTCCATCACTATGAACACCGGCATGTGCATGTCGATCAGCAGACACTCGAAGGATATATGCGCAACAGCCTACCGGATGAGACCTCTCCCGAAGTGAAGTCACTCGATTCGGAGGTAGCGCAGTACAAACCGCTGCCGGATAAAAAGGGGAAAAAGATGATTGATAATAAGGGGAAAAACAGAAAACTGCTGCCGCCGCCGGAAGACGGGTAATACCGAATCTTCACCTGCTGCGCTGCAGTTCCCGTTCCTTGAGCATCGCATACAACACCGGTGCCTGAAATATCGTCATCAATTCAAACAGCATACCGCCGAACGACGGTATCGCCATGGGAAGCATCACTTCCGCCCCTCTTCCGGTAGCAGTCAGAATCGGGAGAAGTGCGAGAATGGTGGTCGCGGAGGTCATCATTGCCGGCCTGACGCGACGTGTTGCGGCCTCGACGGTCATTTTTCGTATTTCTGCGACCGACTCCGGTTTTTTTCCCGCGAACCGCTGTTCAAGATAGGTACAGATCACGACTGCATCATCGGAAGCGATTCCGAACAATGCGAGGAAACCCACCCATACCGCGACACTCAGGTTGATCTGGTGTAACTGAAAAAGGTCACGCAACGATATCCCGAAAAAGTGTACATTAAGAAACCAGTGCTGCCCGTAAAGCCAGACCAGGATAAACCCGCCGGAAGCCGCGATAATGATGCCTGAAAAGACCAGCAGTGTAGTCGATACCCGTTTGAACTGAAAGTAAAGAATCAGAAATATGATGAACAGGGCAATGGGAATCACCAGTGCAAGCCGTTTTTCAGAACGGACCTGATTCTCGTAACTGCCGGCGAATACATACGAAACCCCTGCCGGCACCACCAATTCCCCGCTATTTATCTTCTCCTGCAGATACGCCTCGGATGCCTTTACAATATCCACTTCGGCATTTCCCGGCTTCATATCGAAAAGAATATAGCCGGTAAGAAAGGTGTTCTCGCTCTTGATCGCCTGTGGTCCCCGGCGATAAACGATATTTGCCACCTGCGAAAGCGGGATCTGGGTTCCCTCATTCGAGGCGATCAGGATCCGTTTGATGTCATCGACTCCCGCACCGAGCCCGCGCAGCTCCCGCGGATACCGCACCCTGATGGAATACCGTTCACGACCTTCCACCGTGGTGGAAATACCCATTCCCCCCAGAGCGATTTCAATCACCATCTGGACCTTCTCGATGGATATTCCGTATCGGGCGATTGCATCGCGGTCGATTTCTATCTCCAGATATGGTTTACCGATGATTCTATCCGCATACACCGCGGCAGCCTCGACTCCCGGCACTTCCTTCATGAATTTCTCGACCAGCAACCCGAATTGCTCGATGGTTTCAAGATCCGGTCCGCGGATCTTGATTCCCATTGGTGCCCGCATACCGCTCTGCAGCATCACGATACGTGCGGCAATCGGCTGCAGTTTCGGAGCAGACGTAACCCCGATAATCTGCGCCTTTGTAACTATCTCGTCCCAGATATCCTGCTGCTGCCTGATCTTCTCCCGCCACTGACGAAACGGTTTTCCATGGGGATCGGGAATGAGCTCTCCTTTGTCGTCACGGAGAAACTGTTTTTTGCGCCCGTCGTACCGGAACCGCAGCCGGTGTCCGTGAACATCCTCGACATACTCCGACTTGAGGTTGATAATCGTTTCTATCATCGATACCGGTGCCGGGTCGAGCGGACTCTCCACCCGCCCGAGTTTCCCTACCGCACTGGCCACCTCGGGAATGGCGGTAATGGCCATATCCTGTTTGCGCAGCACCTCGTGCACTTCGCCGATTGACGCGTGGGTCATGGTGGTGGGCATGTAGAGATACGATCCTTCGTCAAGCGACGGCATGAATTCCCTTCCCAGACCGGGAAACAATCGCTCCAGAGCGGTAATGCCGGGTACTTCGTATACCGTTTTCGGCAGAAAAAAGAACACTCCCGAAAAACCCTGCCACACCATGAGCGCCACCAGCACCACGGTTCCCAGCGGCAGCAGAAAATAAGGCTTATGATCGAGAAACCATCCGAGCACCCGTGGATAAAAACGGATGAACAGGTTGAAAAACAGCATCAATCCGCCTACACACAAGACAACAAACAACAGATTGACCACAAGCGGTTTCTGCGCGCCGAGCGGAAGCCAGTCGGCGGTAAGAAGTACTCCGACAATCGCCACCACGATCCCGTTGACGATCAGGGGCAGCCGGTTGAGCCATTTTTCCGGCAGCAGCCGCGACAGCGCGTTTCTGATTCCGAGAATCGCGACGATCAATCCGCACCACCATGCAACCTTTACCGCAATGACCACCCCTCCCGTTATCAGCAGGAGTGGTGTCAGCACTCGATACAATCTTCCATGATCTTTTTTTCGGCGACAGAAGGCAATATGCAGAATGGACGGGACAACCGTTAACGCAAGAATGATTGACGACAACAGGGCAAAGGTCTTTGTAAACGCCAGCGGTTTGAAGAGTTTTCCTTCGGCAGCCTGCATGGTGAACACCGGCAGAAAGCCTACAATGGTGGTCAGCACCGCGGCGAGTATGGCACCTCCCACCTCGGATGCCGCGCGATACACCACCTCTTTTCCGTCCTCTTCGGGTGCTTTTTCCCGGAGATGGTTGAGCACGTTTTCACTGAGCACTATTCCCATGTCAACAATCGTTCCGATTGCAATAGCGATTCCGGAAAGCGAAACGATGTTTGCATCGACCCCGAATAGTTTCATACCGATAAAACTCATGAGGACCGCCACCGGAAGCACCGAGGCAATGATCATCGAACTGCCGAAATTATTCAGCATGATCAGAATGACCAGAACCGTGATCAGAATCTCGAGATAGATGGCAGTGTTGAGGGTACCGAGTGTCTCGCGGATCAGGCCGGTCCGGTCGTAGAACGGTACAATCGTCAGCTTGGAAACCCTTCCGTCGGGCACTACCTTTTCCGGCATCCCGGGAGCGATCTCGGCGATTTTCTTTTTCACTTCGGTGATAACTGCAAGCGGGTTTTCCCCATATCGGGTCACCACCACCCCGCCGACCGCTTCGCCTCCCTCTTTGTCGAGTACCCCTCTGCGCAACCCCGGCCCGAGCGAAACCTTCGCGACATCGCCGATCGTTACCGGTACGTTATTCGTTACCCGGACCACCGTTTTTTCCAGATCGGCGACATTTTTGACAAATCCGATACCCCGCACCACATATTCAACGCTGTTGATCTCAATTGTCCGGGCACCGACATCGAGATTCGACTGCTTTGCCGCCATCACTACCTGTTCAAGTGTCACACCGGTTGCCCGCATCGCATCAGGATCAAGATCGATCTGATACTCCTTGACATGTCCCCCGATGGAAGCGACTTCCGCCACCCCTTCGGCTGCCATCAGGCCGTATTTGACATAAAAATCCTGTACCGAACGCAGTTCCTGAAGATCCCAGCCACCGGCAGGCTTGCCGTTGCGATCGCGCCCTTCGATCGTGTACCAGAACACCTGCCCCAGACCGGTGGCATCCGGACCGAGCATCGGTTTGACCTCGTCGGGAATGGTTCCCGGCGGAAGCGACGAAAGTTTTTCAAGAATGCGGGTACGCGACCAGTAGAAATCAACGTTCTCCTTGAAAATCACATAAATGCTCGAAAAACCGAACATTGAATAACTGCGGACCGTTTTAACTCCCGGCATGCCGAGAAGCGTGACCGTCAGCGGATAGGTGATCTGATCTTCGATATCCTGCGGGCTTCTTCCCATCCAGCGGGTAAAAACGATCTGCTGATTTTCACCGATATCGGGTATCGCGTCGACAGGAACGGGATTACGTGGTAGATCACCAAGTTTCCATTCGAACGGGGCAACCATGATCCCCCACCCGATCGCCGCAAGAAGAAACAGGGCGGTTACCAGTTTATTGTCGAGGCAGAATCCGATTAATTTGTTTACCATATAGCCGTTTCACCTGGTGTAGCAGTGCCATCCCATGGCATCTCTGCAATTAGGATTTTACAATTTCCCCTTTATTTCCCCGCACTTGAGCATTTTGACCCCAAAATACGGGTTCCGGATTGAATCACCTTTCTGCACCCAGTACGCCCCGCTGTTATTGAACGCCATAGGGCAGAACGCGAGAAAATGATCAGTGCCGTCATCCTTCAGATACTGCTTTTCAAGCGAGATAATCTGACGGGATACTTTTTCGAAAAGCGAACGTGCATCGGTGATTTCTTTAATGTGCCGTACATAATCCAGTTCATTTTTCAATGTCCGTTTTGCCACATTCCACGCCTTAAACTGCTCACCTTCAACGTTCTCCGCTTTCGCGACAAGGTCCCGCAGCACGCCGAACTCCTTTACCGATGCTTCGAGATCGTCGTTTGCCAGTTCATCCGCCACCGTCAGATATGACGCTGTCACCTTGTTCAGCATTTTCAGAAAGCCGTCAGATACCGGCGTATCCGACATAACCGGCATCTCCTCACCGCTGTTCATCGAATGTTCATGAGGGTGCAGTGCATGCTGTTGTTCACTGCCTGAAGCCTCCTGCGGCTGCATCATGCTCGGTTTTCCTCTGATCTGCAGTTCACCATCAATTTTGAAAGCGCCGTTGACCACCACTTTTTCACCCTCACTGATGCCCGATCGAACGATGTAATATGATCCCACCCGTGGGCCGAGTACCACCGATCGGGCTTCATAGGTCGGTTCCTGTGCATCGCTGATTTCCACATATACCAGCGAACGCTCCCCGGTAAACAAAGGCGCCGTTGCGGGAATTACAAGCGGTTCCACATCTTCGAAACCTGAGGTGACGTAGCCGAGCTCCTCCGCTTTGATAAGCGGCATTCCGCAGATATCGCAGGTTCCGGGACCTTTTTTTATAACCTGCGAATGCATGGGACAGAGCCATTTTCCCCGCAGCGCAATATTTCTGACCGCACCTGATTTTGACAGCGACGCCTTGATATCCGCCTTCACGAACATATCGGGCTTGAGTCGTCCATCACTGTTATCAACTACGGCACGTACCCGCGCCGTCCGGGTGTGCGGATCGATTACCGGATCGATGAACGATATGGTCCCGTCGAACTGCTGTCCCGGGAACGCTTCGACCATGAATACCACCTTCTGTCCTATCCGTATCCAGACGAGATCCGACTCGTACGCATCGAGAATCACCCAGAGTTTCCTGAGATCCCCTATTTTGAAAAGCGGTGATCCAGTCTGGACATAAGCGCCCTCATCGACCAGTTTCCGCAACACCACGCCACGCTGCCCTGCTCTAATAAGCATATGATCTGAAGGTGCATTCCTGCTTAAAATGCTTTCCAGTTCATTTTCCGAAAATCCAAGCAACCTGAGTTTCTCTTTTGCCGCAGAATACATATTCTTCGTACTGTTACGGATCATTTCCGAGACATTGGCATTGAGGTTGGCGACCGCTTTTGACGCCTGCAGAAGTTCCTGTTGCAGCGCAACCAGTTCCGGACTGTATATTTCGGCAAGATGATCACCGGTCGATACCTGAACACCGGTGTAATCCACGTACAGTCGATCGATACGACCGGCTATCCGTGCGGTGATCATCTCCACCCGTGTTTCGTCAACCGCCACCTTGCCGGTCATGCGGATATCGGACGTTACCCCGCGCCGCACCGCCGGGGCGGTCATGATTCCCGCAAGCGCTTTCGCTCGTTCCGACATCGAAAGTCTTGTCGTCTCCCCCCCGCCGTCGTCGTTCCCCTTGACATCGCTTAAAGGAATCAGATCCATAAAACAGATCGGGCATTTTCCCGGTTTATTCATTTTGATCTGAGGGTGCATGGAACAGGTCCAGACGGTCTCCTTCCGCTCCGCCGACAGTGTCGCTTCCGTCTGCTGCCGGGTTCCGGTAGTTGGTGTGGAAATACGACCGATAAGAAATGCGAGTACACCGACAATAAAAATCGGTATACCGCTCCGCCTTATCATCTGCAGGTTAATTGAAAACTTTTTCATAAGATCAGGGGCTCCATTCAGGAATGTACGCTACTGACCGGTTGCACCAAGACAACATAGTACAATTTCAGCGGCGATTACTTCCTTGTTCGTTTCGAGCGTCACCCGCTCTATTTTTATATCGATCAGGGCGCGCTGAGCGTCCAGATATTCCAGAACCGACATTGTCGATGTACGGTATCCGGCCTCGACACTCGAAAGTACCTGCTCCGCTGTCGGCAGCAGTACGTTGTCGATCAGTGCTATTCTGCGTTGCACTTCGCGATAATTACGGAACAATGTTGTAGCTTCACTCGTCAACTCATCCGTCTCCCGTTCAAGCCGCCTTCGTGCCACCTCTAACTCCGCCTGCGAAGAACGTACGGCAGCGTGATTTTTACCTGCCCATATCGGAAGTGATATTCCGGCCATAGCCATCGGCATGCGCGACGACGAGAATGCGTCATTCACCTTAACGCCGATCATCGCGTCGGGAAAATACGCGGCACGACGCAACTTCACCCTCTCGTGTTCCCTGACGCTATCGGCTGCAAGTGCCGTGATCAGCGGATTCTGATCGACTGATAAATCGATGATTCTACTCAGCGAATCCGGTACGGAAAGCGTTGGCAGATGGTCAGGAAAATCCATGTTATCACGCGAAAGGCCGGTTTTGGCAACCAGGGCATCGCGAATCGCATCGGCTTGTGTGCCGGTCTGCAGAATGCGGTCTTCAAGTTGTGCCGCCTCAAGCTGAAATTTGAGTATGGTTGCCTGTGGCATGGTACCGTTTGCATAGGCGACCTGTGCATTTTCTGTCGCCTGATTGATCAACTCGAGCGATTCTCTGAGCAGATCGACAACTTTCCCTTTTTCGTACAACCGGTAATAGTCCGCCCGTATCATGCTCAGGAGGTCGTTTTCCTCATCACGAAGTCGCATTTGTGCTGCGGCAAGAGTACTGGCGGTGATTCTTTTTTTTATCACCAGCTTGGATACCCACGGTATACCCTGTTCGAGTGAAACCGCCGGAGTCATTTTTTCAGATAGCGGAATATCCGTGCTGAGGACCGGGTCCATAAGACGGGTGGCAGTGACAACCTCTTCCCGGGCTTTGTCAACCAGAGCCCTTTTTTCGTTTAATTGTGGATTCGTGGAAAGAAGAGCATTGATATAATCATTCAATGTATACGGCTGCGCGGATACGACACTTCCGATGCTGGCGATCCCTATAACTGCCGCCACTGCCTTAATGAACATGAACACATTCCTTCCGGATTACCGGTAGTACATTAATTATTCAATTCATCTTAAGCATTGCAATCCTTACCAACGACACAGTCATCCATACGATAAACCCGGTTATTTGACCCTTTCTGGTTTCTCTCCCATTTCTTTTAGTTTTTTCAGGTATTTTTCAGGATCTTTCTTTATGGGATCAATACACCCTGCACAACAAACATAAATCCGCATACCGTTATAATCATAATAACTATTTTTATCGACCGCACCGCCCATTACCGGACAGGTTTTTTGCGGAACCAAAGCAAGGAGAGCCGGTTTCTCTCCTGTGTCCGAAATCTTTGTGAGGTACATATCCGGTTTCTTCGCGAATGCCGTTTTACACGATGCGCAACAGAAATAGATGCGTTTTCCCTGGTAGTCGCTGTAGATGCTTTTGTCGACAGCCTCTCCCGTCACCGGACAGGTTTTCTGGGTGCCTTCATCCCTGAGCCTGACTGTGGTACTGTCCGGATCCGCCATATTCTTCATGTCGTGGCCCTGCATTTTCATTTCACCTGCCATCACTGCGGTTGCTCCGACCAGAAGTGCACCAGCGAAAAGAGTTGTAATGAGTTTCATGGTTCCCCTCCCGGGTTGAATGTACTATTGAAATGTTTATCTCAAGAATTGAATCATAACAGAATTTATGCTGATTTTTCCGCTTTTACTCATGTTATCACCGAATATCATGTTTTTCGATGATTCGTATTTCGCATACCGGATAATATACTTTACTATATTTGTGAACTATTAAACTTCGTTTAATGAGCCGGAATATTTTTATATTTCAGAATGTATTTTAAATGATCGTTTGGTGGTACTTCTCTCCATTAACTTCTTTTTTTTAACGTTATCCGTTAAAGATATAACTTATGGCACTTGAACATATAGTTTCCTTCCTGACTTTTATATTTGGTATGTTTGTCGGCGGTATAATTTCCTTCATCATTTTTCGTTTCCGTTCGGGGTCCTTGAAAGAATCAATCTCCGCTGAATACCGCTCACGCATCGATGTTCTTGATTCCACACTTCAGAGAGCCGTTGAAGATAAGGAAGAGCTTTCCCGAAAATGCGGTACACTGGATGGAGAACTCAAAAAATACGCTGAGATTGACGGCAGGTACCGTGAGGTTGAGCGGCGTGTTTGCGAACTGAAAAATGAACGGGATACATTGCTTCTGGAGAGCAAAGAAAAAGATCAGCGGATCCTCTCTTACGAAGGTCAGGTCAAGACGTTGAAAGCTGATCTCGACAACGAGCAAACGAACACCGAAGAAAAGCTCCGTCTCCTCACTGAATCGAAGGAACAATTGACCGCATCGTTCCGCGACCTCGCCAATACCATTCTCGACGAAAAGTCCAAGAAATTCACCGAGCAGAACAAAACCAACATCGATCAGATTCTCTCCCCGCTTCGCGAGCAGCTCTCCGATTTCAGAAAACGGGTTGACGATGTATACACTTCCGAATCAAAGGATCGGGAGGCACTTGCGGAGAAAATCAGGGCGCTCTCCGACTTAAACCAACAAGTCAGTCGCAATGCGGATAACCTTACCAAAGCACTTAAAGGAGAGAATAAAATCCAGGGTAACTGGGGTGAAATGGTACTTGAACGTGCGCTCGAACTCTCGGGCCTCAAAGAGGGAATCGAGTATGATCGTCAGGTTACCGAGCGCGACGAAGAGGGAAACCGGCAGGTCCCCGATGTGGTGGTGCATCTACCTGAACAGCGTGATATCGTCATCGATTCCAAGGTGACGCTGATCGCCTACGAACGGGCGGTTGCGGCGGAAACCGATGAGGAACGGGACCTGCAACTTAAAGCACATGTCGATTCCGTCCGTACCCACATCAAATCACTCAGCGCGAAATCGTATGATTCGCTTCCCGGCATTTCCTCTCTCGATTTCGTACTGCTGTTCATGCCGATCGAAGCGGCATTTGTAGCCGCCATCAGAAAAGATCCTGAGGTATTCGAATACGCCTATGCCAAACGGGTGATCTTAGTCTCCCCTTCCACACTGCTGGTGACGTTGCGCACCGTTCAGAACATGTGGCGGAGCGAATACCAGAACCGTAACGCACAGGACATCGCTGCGCGTGCAGCGGCACTGTACGATAAATTCGTCACCTTCGCCGATACCCTCATCGATGTGAAAAAAGCGATCGGTAGCGCATCGACCAAGTGCGACGGAGCGCTTAAACTGCTCTCAGAAGGAAGGGGCAATATCATCCGTAAAATAGAGGAGTTCAGGAAACTGGGCGTGACACCGAAGAAACTGTTGCCTGGAACAATGCTCGAAGCGTCGGATGAAGAGTAAGAGGATTGAAGTCAACAGGACACGTATCCTCTATTCTGCCAAACCCTCATTTTTTTGCAATTTCTCCCGAATCGACCTTCTGTACCTGTTAAACGAAGAGTCATTCCGACAGAATCGGTCAATTTCACCTAATGCCTCACGATATTTTTTCATGCTGTAAAGAACACTTATCTTATCTTTTCTTGCTTCATAAAAATGAGGTGACAGCTGGAGAGCCTTGTTATAACAGGAAATGGCTTCCGCCGGATGTCCTGAAAGCGCATGGCATGACCCGAGATCATGCATGGAAAGAGCATGCTGCGGATGTGATTGCAACGCCTTTGTCAATACGACCTTAGCCGCTTCAATTCTTCCTAATCCGCATAACGCGGTTGCTTCGTACCAGTCAATCGGCGTTGCAGCATAATCCATTGTCAGAAATCTGCGATCAATCGATCGGGTAATTTCAAGCAATGATGCCCAATCTCCTGAAGTTCTGGCGTGATAGGCACGTACGACCTTTTTTTCCTGAACCCAACGAATAGAACCTGCAATGACCAACAGAAATACGATGCACATAATGGTGACATTTGCAAAAGCGGAGGATATTCTGCGTTCGTTCTTCTTTCCAGCCAACGAGGCGGCAATTGCAATAATCGTGAAAATCAAAACAGAATGTTCAACCCGTTCATGCGGAAAATCAAAACAGGAAACAATAAAGAATGCTGCAATTGAAAAAAGCAGGCATGTCGCTATTGCATAGTAACGGCCGGATGGTTGTTGTCGAAGTATTTTAATAGCATGTACAATACCCCATACAAACATAGCTACATAGGCGAATAATCTAATAACGCCGCATTCTGCACCCATCCAGAGAAAATCATTGTAAGGACGGACTTCAACATGATTCCCATCGTAAAGCAGATCTTCGGTTCCGTAGAGCGGCAGCATGATTTTCCAGTTTCCGGCCCCAACACCGGTAAATGGATGGTCGCGAATCATGGCGACTGTTTTTTTCCAAAGGTGCAGTCTTTGCCGGTTTGATGCAAAATCACGTTGCACAATAGTTTTTGCCCGTTCAACAACAGTTTGTCGACTGTCATCCAGTGAGTATACCATCAGTCCGCCTAAAAGCCCGACAACCACCATGGCGATAAGTGCTATACTACGCGGTCGTCTTCGCGGAGGCATCACCTTTTTTATTTTGATAATGGTAATTAACGTGAGAACACCTGCTCCGAATGCACCTGCAACCCAAACCGCACGTGACTCGGCAATTACGGCAGCCGCGGTTCCGCATACGATTGCGACAGCCGCAACAACCCTGAAACGAACGTTACCGATAAGAAATGAACAATAACACATTCCCAACGAGACTATAAGGTATGATGCGAAGAGATTCCTGTTGAGTAATGTTGCGGTAGGCCATCCCCATCCGCGGGGGAAATCAATAAACCCGAAAAACTGTACAAGTCCGATGGCGCTTATCGTCAGGGAATTCAGGGTAATCGTATGAATGGTAAAAAGAATCAGCCCCGGTGATTGACGGAGAATGGAGATCGCGGTAAAACCGTAGATAATAACTGCAGCCGATTTGTACAGTTCAAGGAACGATTCGACTTTATTCACCGCATCGGACACGGAAACCAGCACTGCTGAAAGGTAGAGCAGCAACAGCACTGCTGCAACCGGCAGCCAGACTATGATTCGTTTCAATAAAAAAGCTGCCATCCAGTAGCCAAGCAGCAATGCATTTACAATCGTCAGACGGGGCATGAGCCCCGGATCGAGTGCGGAAACCGACAGAACCAATGGTACAATCAGAATGGTACCAGCCAGGAACGTTGCATCGATATACGAAAAAACCTGGTTATGTCGTTGTAAGCCTTCATTCATTTTTTTTTAGTACGGGATCTTCATGGAAAAGCAAGTTTGGTGATCTCCCTGTTCTTTCCGTTGGCGATCGAGAGGATAACGCACCCGCCTGGCCGTTTAATCATCACTGACCGGGCTCCTGCAGACGAAGAGTAACAACTGACCGTCCGGCCTTGTATATCAAATAACCTGACAGCAGTTCCAACCGGAAGAGCCGAAAGGTTGAGAAGATAACCATATCGCGTGCGGGATACAACCGGTCGTTTTGTTGATGTTCCCGAAGAAACCGATGTTGAAATGACACTGGTCCTGTTGCAGGAATCTCCACTGGCGATATAGACAGAATTATCGGCCTCAAATACCATATCGGAATTTCTCATTCGTATATTTACCGTATACCACCCGGTGGCAAGCGTATCGGGAAGAATACCGGAACAGACTCCTTCGGATGAATTTGTACATTCCAGAGAGAACGCCGAGTACGACTGACTTCCATTTGTAATTTCGATTCGAGCCTCAGGAATCCAGTCTACACCGCCAAACATCAGCACCGGCCAGGGATCGGCCAGAGAGATATTGCTCGCAAGAACAGACAGGTTCAAAATACTCCCGGGAGAAGCACACCCATCCTGCTTGATAGTAGCAGACGGTTTTCGGACCGGGTATACCCGGAATCCGTTTCGGTTTATCATCAATCCCGACTGCGGTTCGGTAGGAAAATCGTAATTCATGTAATGCATTTGTACTTCAAACGACTTTTCTTCAGTTACTTCGGGCAATGAAAATGTGACAATTTCTTCTGACGGCGAGGCATCCCCTGTAGTAGTTGACTGTATGGATAGTTCAGGTGACACCAATACGACAGAATTAATCTGAACCCCAAAAAAAGATCCTGTAAGTACACAGCTGATGGTGTCTCCGCTCATGCCGCTGTCAGGACTGAGGGTCAGTTCCGGAGTTGTACCGGGAAGAAGCCGGAATGCGTCAGGCAACTCGATCTGCAACGGTGGATACCGCTCCACAACGACAAGATCGTACCATCCCGGAGAATTTGCATAGGTAGGTGCGAAAAGTGCGGAAAAAGCAGTATCCGATCCGGGTCCGAATGCGCTCCAGGTCCTGGCCCTCATCGAATCGGTAGCATTGCGAAGGTACACCGACGACACATTTCCCATGGTCGGGCAGAATTGCTCGGGATTTCCGAACTGCGTATTGATTCCAATAATACTGACATTGCAGAGCTGCCCCAGATACCCGCTGTCAGGATCAATCCGTAGAAGTTCCGGATGAAGCAGACGTACCGAAGCCGAGAGTACCAGTCGTTCCGGTGGCTGATGCTGCACTACAATAAGATCATACACCCCTAACTGATCATCTGAACCGGAAACGAATTGTGCTGTTATGTTTGTCGGATTATCAGGTATACTTGTATTCGCGACAATAACAGTATTCCCGGAAGATAATATAACTGAGTCTACATTATTACTCCAATTGACCGTTCCGTCGCTTTGTAGAAAGGGAAATCCGAAACTTGTAAACGCTCCTGCTATCGACAGTGTAAAAGACTGTCCTGCGGTACCACTGCCCGGCGACGTCGAAACAAGGACCGGTATTCCATACGGCATAAGCTGGAATTTTTGAGCAAGAACCATTCTGAAATTCGGTGAACGCTGTACTATCACCAGGTCGTACAATCCGGCGGTTGCTTCCTGCGATGGATTGAAACATGCTTTAAGCGTATTTGCACTTGTGGGGACAAATCCGGTAGCCTGCATGGTATCATTCTGACCTTGAAGATAAACGGAATCGACATTATTTAGCAAGCCTGGTGCGCTACCTGTTTGATTTGTTCCAAAGTGCGCATTGATCCCGGTAATGGTTACGACAATCGGAATTCCCTGCATGCCGGTATCAGGATTAATACCCTGTATCGATGGTGGCGGAGGTGCCGCCACACGGTATGCGGGATTGAGTTCCAATGCAATAGGTGGTTCTTTTTGTAAGACTGTAAGATTATAATTTCCGGTATCATTTGTTTCTGCTATGGTAAAGGTCGCATATACATGAGTTGAATCTCCAAACCGCCATTGAACGGAATGGAGGGTATCCTGTGCCGTGGACATATAGATCGAATCAATATTACTTACCCATCGAATTGTTTCACTCCATGGTTCAGGAATCGCGAATTGAGTCGACAGGCCGGTAATCATAACCTCTGATGATAATCCGAGTTCTCCTTGCTCCGGTGTGACCGAGACAATGGATGGTTCTCCGTGTACGGAAACGACAGCTAAAAGCAGCAGATTTAAACTCAGGTGGCACATGGCTGTTCCCCTTGGGCCGAAGTACTACTATTCCAGAATTCTTTCATTTTAAAATAGTACTTTATTCTTTAAATAATTGTGATCCAGATGAAAAAGCGTTTTCCATCGGAAAACACACCCTCGTAATTCATATCGATAAATCGGTTCAACAGCAGGTGCACGCCTACCTAATACCTAAATCGGACGATTGTTTTCAAAAAACTGTTTAGAGATCAAAATTTCCTG
>JAFGHA010000205.1 GCA_016930275.1 Chitinispirillaceae bacterium | reverse complement strand
GGGGGGGGGGGGAGTTGACCTGTTCCTGTTAACGTATTTTATGCAACTTGACTGAATTCCGATGGTTTGATTCACTGATTGTCGCGATATAACAATTGCAGCGATCAGGTATGCGGATATTCCGTTGTCCGTTTAAATGAGTTTCCAGTGTTTCACCGGTACCGGTCATCCGTGTCTGCAGCAGGAGTTTTCCCTGTAGAGTAAAAATGCGCAGAACCACATTACCTGATGTTATCGGTTTGTAGCTTATAATTACACTTTCGTGGGGATAGGTTACGGTGATTTCACCACGGATGACCGACCGATGTGAACGCGTTGTTCTTTTAAGGCCGCTGGCATCCGGAGGCGGGAAAAAATTCTTTTCATGCAGAGAATCAGCGGCTCTGCGAACCCACTCCTTCTGTCCTGCAATAGTAAAGTGATGATCGTCCATCAAGGGGATGTCCTCTGAGTTTACCAGAACGCAGTTGGACAATTTGGAGGGGACCGAATCAAGCTGCCCGGCAATTATCGCGGGCCACTCCAGGTCGGTATCGAAATCTCCGGAGGCGCCTTTTTCATAATCCGCGACAATGAACGATAAACCGGGAATCCCGAGAGAATCGCGCATGTCACGGGCCATTTCCGCAATGTCATTCGAAAAATTCTCGCATCCCGTAACGTCTGCCGCCCGTGTCGCCTCAATCGAGCCGAGCATGCAGAGGACACCGCCCAGTGTCGCTTCCTCTGCGACCTCCCGGGCGGCGGAGATGATTTCGTCGAACAGTTGCGCGTCTCTCCAGTAGCGGTTCTCTTCCGACGGCACATTGGAACCGTTGCTTCCGGTGTTTATTTCGTGACAGGTGGCAGCCGGACTGGCATTGGAAATCACGCCGAAATAGTAATCGTCATGACGACCTGCCATCAGCTTGAGAAACGGCATACCCGGCCCTCCGGTACCCCGGCCCGAAAGACCGGCACTGAGCGATCCGGTTTCTTTCGCCGGTTCCCACGTTCGCGTCGTGGCCCAGCGGTATACCCATGCATGAGGGTCGGTGACCTTATCATTACCGAATCTGATCACTCCCGCCGCTTGTGAATGTCCGATCAACAGATACACGATGAAACGGTCTTTCGGAACTTCGGTTCCTCCCAGATCGATTGCGTGCACCTGTGCGGAAATCATGAAAAGTAACAGTATGAAAGGCGCATTTTTATTCGATGTCATATCTGACCCAGGTGGTTTGAATGCGGGCTGTGCATTTGATACGCTCAATTTTGTTTAAGCGGAGGAGTGGATGGATCAAAATATTTAAGGGGTATCACTCAAATCGGATTCAAACGGAACAGCATACCGGCAATTTCAATCGAGGGTTACCGTGCCGATTTTCGTAACGGAACCCGGAGTGACCTCGATGGGAAGATTTTTAACAACCTCAACGGTTGACGAAACACGTTCTCCTGTCGAAAGTATCGCACAGCATAACAGTGCCGGTCCTGAAGGTACGGAGGAAAAAGTAAAGGGGGTGGTACCGGTGAGCAGCCGGTAATAACATGTCCCTGCCAGATAAACGAGAAGTGTCGTTCCTGATTCCACAGCAACGGTACCGCTCACTGCACCTGTTTCTGCGAGTAAATTCTTTTTGGGAACTTCGGTTTCTTTGTCCGGAAAGGTATCGGATGCCACTGTTTTCTGTAGTAAACCTGCCTGGGAACCCTCCCGGTCAATCACCAGAATATTGTAGGTTCCCGGAACAACGGAAAAATTGTAGACACCATCGATGTCGACGGAAGTGCCGAATCCGAATCCCCGGTCAAGGTAGGGAATATAGGCGGTATCGAACAGAAATACCTGCGCATAGGGTGGTGCGGTTCCTTCGATGGTTCCGCACGTGGCGACTACCGTGAAACCATTGGTGGTTTCGACCCCGGAAACGCAGGGCGTGCAGGAATACTGCAGTATGCTGATGAGCACTATCGGGAGCACCGTCAAGGCGAATTTACCGGTCGTCATGCGGTGTTCCTTTCTCCGGATTGTCCTGTGTCAAAGGAAAACACTGGAGGTTGATCTGAAAAACCCGTTCCGGATTCCTGCATTCACGTTCAATCGCCGCGATTTCATCACGCGCGTTTTTCACCACTTCGCGTACCTTCCTGAACGCTTCGTTCGAAAGTGCCATCGTGAGGGTCGAAAAGTCCCGCTCCTCCTTTGGAACAGTATCGAGCGCCTTCGTCGCAAGGTGCGACATCGCCACCTGAAAGGAGTGAATGGCGACGCTCTCCCAGGTGTCACCTGTGGTGAGAAAGGGTTCCGTGGTGCAGGAGGATTCGTCTTCGGTTTGACGTATGTAGCCGATTCGGGTAAGTACTTCTATTGCCTTACGTGCTTTCGGACCGCTGATGGGGGGCATGAGCATGGAGCCGAGAGCCGTGGAGTCGGAGGTGCTTTTGACAATACGCAGCAGTTCGAAAAGCGCCACGTGGTACCACTGTTCAAAGAACTGATGGTTTTCTTCGGGTATCGTTGTGGTTCTTCCGGTACGCATTCTGAGAATATCCCGGTAGCACTGCCGTTTTTTCGTTTCATCGGCGAGCAGTTCAAAATTGACAAGAAGAGAAAAATATTCCGCTTCACGCCGTTTGAGACCGAGAAAGGAGATCAATCTCGGCAGGAGCGATGCGCCGAGGTGTCTTTTATTGTTGAGAATGCGGGAAAGCGTGCCGGAACCGGTGCCGATCCGGCCTGCCGCGCAGCGAAAGGAGAAACGGGGGTTTTTCCGCCGCTTCTCCTCAATCGCATCCCGGATATACTCCCGGTAGCTTGAATAGGTGAAAATACTGTCCATCGTCGCTTTCGTTTCGTCTTTCCGATTATCGCCGGATGGTAATTGCTGCGGTGGTACCGAGGTTTCTCCGGCGCCGGATATATATTCCCGCGGCGGTACGCGGCACACCGAATCTGCCGAGCTTTCCGTTGATAAGAAAAAAACCGGTTGCGCGTGAGGAGGTTTGCGCAACGGTGGCGGTATTGAACCGATACTGCGGGGGAATGGCAACTGCTGTTGATCCGACGGAAACGAAATGGGTAGCCCCTGACACATCGGTAAGTGTTGCCGAATCAAGGCTGAATGCACTCTCTCCTTCCTGGCTCTCCGATAACGGTATCCTGAGAATAACCAGCGAAGTACCGTCGGCGATCCGGATGGAGCCGGCAGCACACACTGATACAATAAGCAACTGTTCAGAGGTATCGATACTGGCGCTGAAGGCTGTGGAGGGAAGGGGAGAAGAGATGATCGCATCCATGAGTAGCGCACGATCCGGAGCATATGAGCAGATGAGGGTGATTCCTTGCAGCTCGGGCAGCCCGGAACCGCTGATACTGACGTTGAGAACATCCTGGTCAATCGACGTGGCGCTTGATATGAACGGGCCGGCATAGATATCCGGCAGCATACAGATCAGAATACCGAATGCCGCGGCAGGTGCCGTCATAAAAAGAGTATGTAAAGAACGTGGTATTATCGGTTCTCGCTTTTTGAGGTAATGCGGTTATTCAGTTGCGGTAGGGTCGATGGTTCTCCCCATAAAAAGTATGGTGCCGGTTTGTTTGTCACGGATTAGATAGATGAACGGACGGTTAACGACAAAAATAGCTTCATCGGGATCAACGGATGTGTAATCGACGATAACCGCGGTTGCCGCCGCAGCTTCGGTACCCTCTTCGTCAACGGCAATGAAGGCCTTATGAAGTATGTTGGCGATGAAAAGACTTCTGCTGCCGTCGATGCCGGAAAAATCCGCCTTGCCGGAAATGAACGGGTCGGTCATTCCAAGGGCGACCAGGGCATCTTTTATGGATTTTGTGCCGTACGTGAATTCGAACTTCGGCAGTGATACCTGCAGCTCGGAGGAATCAAGTGCTGCAATAAGTTCGTCGAGTATCTCACGACTCAGCGAGCTTTCGAATGCGGAGAACTCGTTTCTGTCGGGAAGAATGACGGTCATGACGAGACGGTCGCCCTTGTACGGGAAGTCCAGGGCACGGGCATTGCCCACCCGGGAATAATTCATGGTGACCTTTGCTCCCGGCTCATCGTATCGCATCTGGGGTACGCTTACGGTGCTGCCGTTGCCGGTGGTGAAATCGGTGGCCGAAGTGTACTCAGAGTCGAAACTGTAAAGCCAGTCGCCCAGAAAGTAGATGGCGTTGGTAAGTACGAGTACCGTTGCCGGGGTGATCGTTCCTTCGGTGAGAAGGTTCTCGATCTTCTGGTTGGTCTGGTCCGCTACCCAGGTGTTGATAACGGTACGGCACGTTTCGGGTTCGGCGGCGAAATCCATAAGATTGACACCTGCGCCATAGAAACGGGAGAGGTGATCGAGATAACTGATTCTGAACTCCCACCCTGACTGAACCCAGGAGCTGTTGACCACACGGAGAGTTATCCCCTCGGTGACATCGGCATGCTCCATAAGCGAGTGGTCGGTACCATTGAGTGCCCGGTCGAAGTCTTCTCCTTCGAGCGTTACCTGCAGGACATCGCGGATCTGCTGTTTCGTAGTCCCCGCTCCACCGGCGGCAGTCATACCGAGAGCGGCGGAAATGCTGTAAGGCGAGAAGAAAAGGTTTTCGTTTTCCGCAACGAGTTGTCGATACATGTCGACCGCGAATGTATTGTTGCTCGCAGCCTGTTCGGAAAGAAGCGACGAGGCGACATCAACGGTTTCACGCGTAACCGAAGCCGATTTTGCGACGGCGAACGGAGAAGTCTGCGGGTCACCGGAGATATTCCCCGTTTCCGAACCCGTAGGGTTGTGCATACAGCTGCAATAGAACAGCAGTAGCAGTATCGAGAAAATGACGAGTATCCGTTGCATATCATGCTCCTTTGTATAAGGTACCGGCAGGGTGCCGATTGAAATTCAGAATACCCTGGTCAGCGGAAGAAGTACGGATTTCATAAAGGGCCTCACGTATGTGGGGGGGGGCACCGTGAATCCATACACCTGTTTATATTTGTAATAATATAGTGTATATTCTCCGGTTTACAAGGTTTTGAAATAAAAAACGCTTCCTTATAAAGGAAGCGGATTGGCAGGATATTATTAATAATAAAATACTGATAAAAAATGAGATATGACAACAAGAAAATTTGAATATAAAAAACTAAAATAAAATTTAAATTCTTTTTAAGGAAGCAGTACAAAGATTGAAAATGAAGAAGATCCGTGTTACGGTGCTTTTCTCAGATCATCGGGGGGGGGGGCAGATACTCCATGAAGCCACTATAATCGACAGCGGTCAGTTTTCGATCCATATCGGTGACGAAATCGCTTCGTCACCATCCTGCTGCGTGATTTTCACGTAAAAATAGCCGTCTTCTTCAAAGGTGTACTCACGGGAAAGAGCAACAACGGGCGTGTTTAACTGTTCGTCGAGAACCATATCGTGATTTTTATCGAATATAATTACATTTGTAAATTGTTCACGGTTACCGTCGAATGCCTCCACTTTAAACGTGTGCTCATACCCTGCAACCGTACTGCCCATTTCCCTGCCGTCGACGGTGAATGAAAGACACAGATTTTTATCCAGTGTGGAATAAAAACGGCGATTCCGGAGTGCCTGGAGAATATCTTCACGGGTTCGGCACCGTGCCAGGACTGCCATACGGTAATCGGAGCGCGTTCCCCAGGTGCCATGGTGGTTGTCATCCGATCCCGCCGCGCCGATTTTCCATCCCGCGGAGAGCACTTCGTCGTAGTACCCTTTGTGGTTATCCTGCGGGAAATACCCCTCGTCGTAATAGTAGTAATTGAAACCGTCGAGTTTGTTCCAGAGTTCCATACCGACGATATTGTCGGGGGGAAGGAGCCCGGGATACCGATTGAAGATATCGTCGGCGGTGTAATAATTGGGATGGTTGATAAATGCCACACCGTCACGATCCGAAAGCCAGTTGCAGAGTGCCGGCAGGGTGGCGGTGGCGGTATCCATCGCCGAACAGTAATCGTCGGTGGCGGTAACGGTATAGTGCCGCGACTTGCCTCCGGACCACTCGAAGCCCCAGAATGCGGTAAACAGGTAGTCCTCGTTGCAGCTGTCGGCAATTGATTTCAATTCACTCCAATTGTCCGCGTTGAATGCGAAGCAATGATCGGCAAGTGAGAAAAAATCCAGCCCGGCCCGGTTACGGGCATACCGGTAGGCTTCGGACGGGGTGCCGATACCGTCGGAAAAATTACTGTGATTGTGCAGAAAACCGTAAAAAACATGATAGCCGCCGATGCTGGGAGGGAGAGTGGTATACCCCGGACGTATGGTGTCGGCAATCTGCACATCGGTACTTCGGGGGATGATAACCGACATACGAACCGCGGGTGTCTCTGCCGAGCCGTTATCGATGCACAGTCGCCAGTTTCCACTCGACAAGCCACTCAGTGTGAATTCGCCGGACGAATCCACAACAATCGGCAGTTTCCCGGTTCCCGGAAGTGATAACGTTACGGTTGAAGTATTCCGAAAAAATGCGCCGGAAAGCGTGCCGCTCAGGGAGGACGGACGTTCAAGCGTATCGTCATGAAGGGTGGTATACCTCTCGTCGATTACCAGCGAATCCATGAACAGCAGAAATGAATCTTTCCGGGCGAGCAGTGTATAGGTACCTATCGGTAAAGGTTTGATCGAAAAAACGCCCTGTGAATCGGTGGTGTCGGCCAATACCGGCACGGTATCCGTGGAACCGAACGTGAATACGTTGACGATCACTCCCTCGGTGCCGTTTGTTTCATCGATATCGAAGATGGTTGCGCTGTCGTGATGTACCCAGTTGACACCGCCCGGATCGAACGGATTGTTGCGGGGGTGAACGGGGTTGTCGCGATAAGTACACGACAGGGTGAACTGCAACAGGACAAGTACTATATGATTTCTGTTCAGAATTGGCATTTTCTCCTCTGAAATCTCCTAATTCTGAGCGGATACTCAATAGCAGATTGTACCAATGGATTATCCGTCTTTAAGATAGGACGCGAAAAAACCCTTTACCTGTTCCATCCATTCGGTCGGCAGCGTAAACGTACCCAATTGAGCAAACAGGTCGAGTGAAATGATCGCATTGATGTTCGCATCCTTCCCGCGAAGACCGCGTAGCCGTTCAGTAAAATTCGCGTTTAATCTGGTGATGCCGGAATAAATATCAGCCACGTTTTTTATTTCCCAGTCGGGTTTCAGACCCTGCGATTCTTTGATTGCCTGGGCGGTCAGGTAGGTTGAAACCGCTCTGAAAATGGTTTCATCCTCATTTGCGAACGGCAGGTGTGTATAGGCCATCGGCCGGAGAATATCCAGAACAGGGCAGCCGCTGGTTGCCATAATTAACCCTATGATGGAACTCGCACACGTTTCAAGTGACCCGGTTTTTTCAGTAATCCGGTCCTTTGTTGTTACCCTTGCGGTTACCGTTTCATGGGAAAAATTGTTTTTGAATCGGGAAAGGAGATACGATAAATTCTTCGCGACAGGACAGTGGGTATGCTCCGAGGAACTAAGTGTACACACGCTGCATTGATGAAAGGTCAATTGCATCCACTCCTCATCGGAATCAACCGGCAGGGGGGCCAACAACAGGGTCGTATCACTGATTGAGAGGGCAAAAGTTTCTTTTCTGCCGTTTTCAAAGGCGAATTCATATGCGTATTCCATGAGCAATCCTCGGGATAGTGGGGTGACGAATTTTTAATATATAACGATGGGGCGAGAGCGGCAAGATTAAATCCGCCGGTCTGTTGCGGTTTTATGCGCTGCGGCGTGAAGGTCGGTTTGAAAAAAGTGAAAACCGGGAGATGGTTACCAGTTGGTTGCGGGATCGGGAGCTTCAGCCTAAGCGTACAAGGAAAAAGTACTTTTCTCGATTACGTTATAACCCGGCACGCATACGAACAGAACTTCGTATCATTCGAGATGATCGGATAATTATTGCTGATGCTTTGCGCGATCAGCATTCTATCAAAAGGATCCCGGTGATGAAAGGGAAGTGTACCCAACAGAAGAGCATCTTTGGCACTGAAATCAAGCAGATCGAACCCGGCTTCACGAGCTTTTTCAACCGGATCAAAAGAGAGGGCAAGTTTACCGAGTGATGATTTGATCATCAGTTCCGCAATAGAAATTGCGCTGACCATTACCGTGTTGGCCAGTGTTTCGATTTCATTTCGTTGCTGTTCGGATAAATTTTCCGGTTCGGCGAGGCACCAGAGAAAAATATGGGTATCAAGAATAATACGCAAATCAGTCTCCGTAAAACATCCGGTTGATCTCCCGGTCTTCATCGTTGAAATTCCCCGGTATTGTGAGCATGCCCTTCGCCATACCAAGCTTCCTTTTTCCTTTACTGTGGTGTCTGACGAGATCCGCTATCGGAAGATTGTTTTTTGCTATGGTTACCTCTTCGCCATGGTATACCATATCGAGCAATTTTGACAGTTTGGCTTTTGCTTCGGAAACATTTATGATCATGACCGCCTCCTGACCTGGTAGTTCCATATAGGTATAATATATCATATCAGGTCATGTTGGTCAATGTTTGGAATTGTCTGTGAATTATTTGTACCGCAGGGTACTTCGAAGGCCAACCGTATCACCGCTGAAAGATGAGGCGCTTCCCCGTCGACGATTTAACGACAGTTAAATGGTTTATCCCGTTGTTTTCTGCGCGAAAACGGATTTTAAGTTTTAGTCCGACTATTTGCTTGAAGTTCTATTATAATTATAGTAATACCCTCCTCTCTGGAACAGGACAATAGCCTCAGGTTGATCGGACACTCATGATATTTCGAAAAACACTCTGCATTTTTCTGACATTATTGGTGTATCAGGTTGGTGCTTTTACTGCCTGTCCACCCGTTGCCGATACGTTACTCCTGCCTTCGATACACCATATTTCCATTGAAAATACTGATGATGCGACCCTGCTGGCATATATGCTTCAATACTTTTTCGGGCCGGTTGAGTTTGCTGTCTGTAGCGATGGTATTGAAGAGATGAGTAATGTGCAATGGTTGATTGACAGTGCTTCAGATGCGAGAAATTACGGGAAAACGATTAAAAAACCGGATACTGTTTCCCTTGGATTGGACGATTATTTCAATCTGGCGATGTTTCCGTCCGATACGGTGCATACATTGACCGCAAGGATTACGGCTGCTGACAGTAGTAGTGTGGATATTGTCTGGCGGTTCATTATGGTTCCGACGGAATTTAACCTGTTTATGGCAACCGTAAAAGTTGAGGATGAAGTCGATACTATACAAGGCGATTCGATATTTACATTATCTTTCGGTGATACTCACGGTTTTGATACGACGATTTTTTCCACCGAATATGATAATTGCGGCAATATGTGCAGAGTCGGTGGTTTTAGGTTCGATACGGTAGATATTTCGCAAGCTGTTGCCGATACGTTACAGATAAATGCTTTTTCTGAAACCTATGATTATGCACAAAATAATACCTGTCAGTATATACTGCCTTTCCTTGATAAAAAGAACTCGATGCCACTGTGTCAGGTCCTTTATATTGGAAGCGCCCGGAAACGTTTCGCATTCATACCGGTACCCTTCAGCACAACTGTTGATGAACCTCCTTTTTCACTTGAGCAGGCTTATCAGGACTACTTAACAGCCTCGCCCCTGAAACTCAGGATCGATCCAGTCATTGTCAGGGACGTGAGACAGCGGATAATTACATGCCCGACGGTGGTGACCAATCAGGATGCATCCCGTCTTATTGCATGGTATGATGAAAATTACTGGTATTTTGAAGAAAGTCAATATCAGTATGATATGCATTCATATTTTTCTTATTCATATAGTCAGCAGTTCAAAATTGACACCAGCAGCGAAGTTGTTACTGTTTCATGCAGCGAGAGGTGTGAGGGGCTTAACGGTCTGACATGTAATGAGAATAGATATTGTCCCTCCGCATCGGTTGCATACCGCCAAACAGCAGCGCAATCCAGTGGTAATCCCTATAGGATTATTGGTTCAAAATCGAATGGTTCGTTCAGAGTAGTTTACCGCTCACAAGATAAACCCATTGGGATATCCGTCTATTCACTTGCGGGAAAATTGTACTACCATACTTCAACTGTCGGTCGATCAAGTGCGATCATCAGGTTTTCCGACTATCCGTCCGGGGTGTATGTAGTTACAGTTAATGGAAACCGGGAGTGTGGTTTAAATGAATACCGATTTATTGTTCCGGTTGCCGCACATTTCTGAAGATGCAATATTTCACAGGAGAAACACTTCATCCGGTGCACAGTTTTAAGTTACGGTGTGGTATGAACCTGATTACAAGTTGTTGTGTAGCCATGCTGGTGCATACCGTAGTGCATGCATCCGCCCCTGCTCTACAGATCGCTCTTTCCGGTACGGTAACCGACGGGAACGACCCGGTTGAAAATGCGATCATATCACTCGTGAACAATCCTCTTTTTATCGATACAACCGACGCCGATGGTGCATTTTCCATTTCGAATAGCACCGGCGGCATTGACGTCACCCGCAGGAATTCACGCCGGGACTGTACGGTCCGTCTTTCAGGTAACAGGATGAAGATTCCGATAGCTATGACCAATGAAAAGGTGTCACTTTACAATGCAGGCGGGAGGTGCATCCGCAGGTATGCCCCCGAAAAAGACAGGCCCGGATCAGGAATTATGGATCTCAGCGGGCTTTCATCCGGAGTATATCTTGTAACCTTTTCCGCAGGCCGCCTGTCGCTTGTCCGGAAACTTATGGTAACCGCAACGGAAATGTACCTCACTGGTACCGATGCCGTCCCGTCTACCGGAATCCGTCAACGCGGGTGGAGTCAGGCTGCCGTTGATCAGCTGAAAATCACCGGAGCTGGATTCAATGATACGCTTGTTGATATTTCGTCATACCGGATGGACGATCTTTTGATTGTACTCACGCCGATCGACAGTACTGCCACTGAAACGTCGCTCGGCAGAAAGTACGCGAACTATTTCCCCGTCGGGGCGGCGATTGACGGCGATTCCTACAGGGATGCTCATGCCGCCATCTGGAAAGAACACTTTAATGCGGCAGTCTGTGAAAACGAAATGAAGTGGGAATCGCTGCAGCCGACCGAAGGAAACTTTCAATTCGATCAGGCGAATGCCATGGTGAATGCCGCTGTAACAAATGGCATGCTGGTTCGGGGACATGTGCTTGTCTGGTACAACCAGACCCCTGACTGGGTATACCAGGGGTCAAAAGAGCAGGTGCTGCAACGGATCCGGACCCATGTGACACGGGTCATGCAGGAGTTCAAAGGCCGGGTCTATGCATGGGACGTTGTCAATGAAGCGGTGATCGGGTATGATGCCGCCGGTCAGGATGTGGGTGAGGACCTCGGTCCGTTGGTACGATGGGGGTATCGCAACAGCAGGTGGCAGCAGGTCGCCGGCGAAGACCACATTTTCGAAGCGTTCAGGGCCGCGCGTGCGGCGGATCCGGACGCGAAGCTGTTTTACAATGACTACTGGAACTATCTGGACGGCAAACGTGAGTTCATTATCTCATTTGTTAAAAGATTGCAGGAACAGAATCTTATCGATGGTGTCGGGCTGCAGTGCCATCTGAACATATCCACCGCTCAGGAGAAAATGACCAATCAGACGGTGTACCAGACCGTGGAAAATCTGGAGAAAGAGATTCAGGAGTATGCGGCACTCGGACTGGATGTGCATATTACGGAACTCGATATATCCATTTATACAAGGGATTATGCTTCAAGTGATCAATCACGGTGGTATACCGGCTACGATCTGAATGAGGAATATCAGGACAAAATGGCCGCCCGGTACCGGGAGTTTTTCGAAATGTTCCGCAGAAATGCGGACAAACTGCAGAATGTAACCTTCTGGGGTATCGCGGATGACAATACGTGGTTGTCGGAACTTTCATCCGGGAGACCGGATCATCCGCTTCTGTTCGATAAGCATCTCCAGCCGAAAAAGGCGTTTGATGCGGTGATGGATTTTTGAGGGTAGCTGTTTTATTCAAAACAAAAATACCCCGTCCTTTGTCATTATCATTCAATAAGCGTATAGTATCCGGTGTTGCACACCGTTTTTATTGTACCGCTTCGGGCGGGGTCAGTGATAAGATACTTTGCCATTTATCTCTGAGATAATAGTTACTGTAACTGTTTGTGCTATCGCACAATGCGTTTATAGTAAAAAAAGTACGCAGTACTGGACTCACTGCGCATAAGAAATGGCAATGAAAATGTTTTGTCACTTTCGTTTCGTAAGCGTTCTGGATCCACAATGCCAGGGTACGGATCGCCAGTGCAGTTCCACTGCAATTGTTTGTTTTTTCAAAATACCTTTCAGAGTGTAATTTGGATTGAAAAATAGCCGTATAAGAAGGATAATAGACTTGAGAATACACCAGGTAGAAGTATCCTGTTTTTTCCTGAACACCGACAACAACATCTCAATGATGGCGAATGGTTCATAGAATCCGGAAATGTTTATGTATGAAAGCCAATGAATTTGAAACTAAAGATACCATTGATACCATCAATAAAGAAATTATCCGGATCAGAGAAGAAAACACCAAGCTTTGGCAGATAATTGAGTTTCTTCCCGATGCAACCTTTGTCATCGATCATCAACACCGTGTTACCCACTGGAATAAAGCGGCCGAGAAAATGACTGGCGTTAGTAAAGATGCAATACTCGGCAACCCCGACTATTCAACGCCTTTTTACCAGACCAGTAGACCAATTCTAGTGGATCTGCTTGATACCGATGAGCACACCGTAAAAGACAAATATGATTATATACGTCGTGACGGTATGGTTATCAACGCAGAGACTTTTATACCCACATTCAACAACGGTTCAGGCGCCTATTTATGGATAGCAGCTTCCCCCCTTTTTGATTCAAACGGAAAGAGGATCGGTGCGATTGAGGTAGTAAGAGATATTACCGAACATCGCATTCTCGAAGATTCGCTGCAAAAAAAGGAAGATCGTTTTCAGCAACTCGTTAAGAATATCGACGAGGTATTCTTCATCCTTGATGCCGGAACCCGGTCGATCATATATGCAAGTCCTGCAACCGAAAGTGTGATTGGCATCCCGGCTTCCCGGGTAATTCAAATGGGTATTGAACTGACTTCGATCATTCATAAGGAAGACCGCCCTCATGTTGCATTTGCCGATGAAAATAAACGTTACACTACTTCGATCAATGAGGAATTCAGGATTATTCGTCCCGACGGTAGTATAACCTGGATACGCCTGCGCACCTTCCCTATAAAAAACAATGAGGGTGAAATTAAACGAGTGGTTGGTATCGCATCCAATATATCCATTTACAAACAAGCCGAGGAAAAGGAACGTCTACACCAACTACAGTTACTCCAAACTGAAAAAATGGCTAGACTGGGTATACTTGTCTCGGGCATTGCTCATGAAATAAACAATCCAAACAACTATATAACCCTGAGTATTCCACTTTTAAAACAGGTGTGCGAGGCATGCATGCCGGTCTTTGAACAGATGTACAAAAACAGCCAACCGCTCCCGCTTGGTGCCTCAGACATGGAATCACTGAAAAGTAACGTCGACAACCTTATCGGAAGTATTAAGGATGGTGCGACACGAATTAAAAATATTGTTTCTGAACTTAAAGAGTATGCCCGAACAGATCCTCTGGAAAAAAGTTCCCGGGTTGATATTAATGAAGTTGTCAAAGTAGCTGTTAACCCGATTAGAAGTTACATTAAAAAACATACCGATAATTTCTCCCTGACACTCTCCCCGGACACACCAGTTATTTGGGGCAGATTCCAACGCATCGAACAGGTAGTCATCAATCTGCTTCAAAATGCATGCGACTCGCTGGACAACCAGGGGAAAGGCATTTCACTTATTACCAACGTTACCGGTGAAGGAAGCATTACAATTACGGTGAGCGATGAAGGGTGCGGGATCCCTGAAGAGCACAAGAACCATGTACTCGACCCCTTTTTTACCACCAAGCGTGAAAGTGGTGGTACCGGGCTGGGACTGTCGGTAACTGCAAGTATTATACGTGAGCATAAAGGAACTATCAGATTCGAATCGAAAGCAGGAAAAGGGACAACAGTAATTGTGACATTTCCGAAATGCGACTCTTTATGAATCCACTACGGGATACTCAGCGGACACCCTACAATCCCATTATCCTTGTGGACGATGAAAAAACTGCACTGCAACTTATGGAAATGAACCTTCGCTCCGCCGGGTATAACAACATTATCGCATTCAATTCCAGCTCCCAGGCACAGCAGTGGATACTCGAGAACGAGTGTGATGCTTTGGTTCTTGACATAATAATGCCGGACTTATCTGGCCTTAAAATGCTGGAGGAAATCCAACGTGCAGCTCGGAACACACCTATAATTATGGCCACGGGCGTGGATGATTTAAATACCGCCGTAATATGCATGAAAAAAGGTGCTTACGACTATATAGTCAAGCCGATAGAGAGTGAGCGTTTTATTGCCAGTGTAAATAATGCAGTGCAACTCTGCACCCTGCAACGTAACTACACGCGATTATCACAAAGTTTTCTTTCAGATACATTGGAAAATCCATCTTTATTCACCTCGATCCGAACACGCAACCCTCGAATGCTTGCAGCATTCCGTTACATTGAGGCTGTTGCCATTAACCGCTATCCAATCCTGCTAACCGGGGAAACAGGGTCCGGTAAAGAACTGTTTGCTCAAGCTATTCATACTGCCAGTGGTGCAACCGGACGATTTGTCGCCATCAATATAGCTGGTCTGGATGACAATTCTTTCAGCGATTCCCTTTTCGGCCATGTTAAAGGAGCATTTACCGGTGCCGATTCAGTAAGAGCAGGTTTTATAGTAAACGCAGACGGGGGAACACTTTTTCTCGATGAAATTGGCGAACTCGGGCAGTCATCGCAAGTAAAACTACTTCGTCTATTACAGGAAAATGAATACTTTTCTCTTGGATGCGACACTCCGAAACAAAGCCACTGCCGAATAGTAGCAGCAACAAACCGGTCTATCAATGATCTTGCGCTCGCTTCCGATTTCCGGAATGACCTCTATTACCGGCTCACGACCCACCATATTGCTATTCCTCCATTACGCGATCGTAAAGAAGATCTTCCGTTACTGATTGAATCATTTATTGAAACCTCCGCTCAAGAAAAAGGTATTAAAGCCCCCTCCTACCCAAAGGAATTGATTGACCTGCTTTCGACATACTCCTTTCCCGGAAATGTGCGGGAACTCCAGGCAATGGTACGTAACGCAATTGCTCTGCATAAAAGCGGCACCCTTTCTTTGGATTCTTTCCGGGAAGCAATCGGAATACATCAGAAAAATACCAGTGCAGGACCAGTAAAAAAGCCTGCCGGTATCATCTTCAGTGATAACCTTCCGACGTTAAACGAAACACAGGATTCACTCGTACGCGAAGCAATGACTCGTGCGAACGGGAATCAATCTGTTGCTGCACAATTGCTCGGTATCACTCGTCAGTCACTGGGCTATCGCCTAAAAAAACTCTCAAACCACTGACTACACCTGCAGAATTTACTTACATCTGTTGTTTCTCTGCAGTTATTATATCTCCTTGATATAACTGTCATTAACAGTATACCACTCTTTACCGGTGCAGATATCTCTGCACCCCTTAGGTACTCTCCTCATTTCCTGACTTAAAATATAACATACTATCAATTAACAAATTACGTGAACACGATTTCCGTTGGTACGTATATTGCATCCCCATAATACCATGGAAAAATCAAACAAAGTGCGAATACTTGTTGCGGATGATGAAGAAAGAACAAGTTTTGTGATAAAGCTTTCTCTTCAAATAAAGGGTTATGAAGTGGAATGTGTGACGGACGGTCTCAGTGCACTCGAAACAATCACCAATGCAACTGCAGCTCAACGATTCTTTCATCTTTTTATATGTGATATACAGATGCCTCGCCTAAATGGTGAGCAACTGATCTCCAAACTCAGAGAACTTGATATTGAACTGCCTATCATGGCTATAACCGGCTATGGTGATAAGGATTTGGTGGTGCGTCTGATGCGGATCGGCTGTCAGGATTTTCTTGATAAACCTTTTGATGGAGAAACGATAATTCACAAGGTTGAGAGCATACTCGCACGTAGTCGTAAATCCAGTGAAAAATATGAACAGATTAAACGGTTATCATATACCGGTCACCATGCCCGTTCTATTGCACATGACCTTAATAATATTCTTGGCGGAGTTCTGGGTTATGCAGAATTAGCACTTGAATCCAATAAACATGATACCCATAGAAGTGCGAGTACCAAATACTTGCAGAAAATGTGCTCCTCGGTATTCCTGGCGTCAGAAGTATGCACATCACTTCTTTCACACAATCATTCGGGTACCACTGTACAACCTTTACTCAAGCGTACATCGGGTACTGCAGTAATTGAACATGCAGTTTCCTCAATGGAAGGAATAGTACCGGAAACCATTGAGTTGCAAGTCAATACTCAAGACGTATGGTTCCACACGGATCAATTTGAGCTGCAGCGCGCAATTTTGAATCTGGTAATTAATGCGGTTCAGGCCATGCCCACCGGAGGTACCCTTGCACTATCGTTGACAATGGCTCCTCTGCCACGACCAGACAGCCGGGAGATTAAAAACTGTGCACGGATCTCCGTCAGTGATACCGGACCCGGTATCGACGAAAATATCCGGCACAAACTGTTCGAAAACGGTTTAACAACAAAGTTTAAAGGTAACGGTATCGGTCTTTCAACTGTTAAAGATATCGCTTTGGCTCATAATGGATGGGTGGAGGTCTCAAACAATATCCCCCGGGGAGCAATCTTCACTCTCTGCATTCCTTTATTAACAGAATAAGACATCGAATACTAATAACTTCAAACAAACCCTTTTTCAAACCACATACAGAAGGAGACTATCATGCTTAAAAACATGAAACTCGCAACAAAAATCACCCTTGGCTTTACTGCCCTCATCATCGTAGCTTCGGTTCTTGGAATTCTCGGGTGGATCAGTGTACGCGGGATGACGGATAATTTTTCAAAATCGGATGCCGGCAATGCCTGTCTTTTAGCGATAAACAATACCGGTAATATGCGAAGGGATTTCGCCATTTATGGTTTTACTGCAAAAAAAGGAGAAACCTCCAATGCCGCCGAAAAATGGGAAGAAACCTATAACGATTTCACGCAAAAGTTATCGACGCTTCTGTCATTAAAAGGACTCAAACAAGTCTATCGTGAAAAGGCTGCAGCCGCACAAAAGAAAGGGGAACAATACAAGGAGGCTTTCCAGCAGCAAAAAGACGCGCAAACCGTCAAGAGCAACGCCTTTACGGAATGGGGAAAAATCGGCAGAGAAGTAACCGAATACTTTTCTCATCTGGATAACAGCAAAATAGGGTCACTTCGTGAGGACTTTGTGGAACCCTTCTTACTACTGCGTGTTGCCGCAGTTTACCTGCTCGCAACCGATGGTGAAGAACAATGGCAGTCTTTTTCAGCACAGATCGAAAAAGTTAAATCGAGCCTGGAAGACTGGCACGAAAACACTACTCAAGATAAATTCACTTCAGAGATCTATTCAAAATTAAATGCATTTGTTGAGAGATATACTATCGCCGGCAATCAGTATTGGGGTGCGGTCGTTCAAAAAAACAGATCTGATGAACTCATGGCAGCACAGGCTTCTGCAGTCGTTGAAACCATAACGTCTATTCGTCAGGGTATAGAGAGCGATATGGCCGCAATGAGTACCAATACTAACATTATGGTGATTGTTACCACACTAATCGCAATCATTATAGGCGCCCTGCTGTCATTTTTTATAACGCGGAGCATCGTCAGGCCGATAAATAATGTCATAGTAAGTATGTCGTCTGGTTCTGAACAGGTAGCCGCAGCATCAGAACAGCTTTCATCTACCAGTCAGCAGATGTCTGAAGGTGCCAGCGAACAGGCGTCAAGCCTGGAGGAGATATCAAGCAGTCTGGAGGAGATGTCTTCGATGACAAAACAGAATGCTGGGAACAGTCGTCAAGCAACATCGATGGCCAATGACGCATCAAAAGCGGCGGTCCTTGGAATAGAAAAAATGGAGCGAATGAGTGTTACCATCAATCGCATTAAAACTTCATCCGACGAAACTGCAAAGATTGTCAAGACTATCGATGAAATCGCGATGCAAACCAACTTGCTTGCGCTCAACGCAGCAGTGGAAGCAGCCAGGGCCGGTGAAGCCGGAAGAGGTTTTGCGGTTGTCGCCGAAGAAGTACGTAACCTTGCACAGCGTTCTGCTGATGCTGCGAAAAACACCGCTGATTTGATAGCCGAATCACAGAAAAATGCCGAAGATGGCGTTGGTGCCAGTCGTGATGTGAATGAAATTTTGGAGCAAATTGCCGACAAAGTTAAAAAAGTCGACCTTCTTATTGCGGAGGTTTCCGCTGCCAGCGATGAACAGTCTTCCGGAGTTGATCAGATAAATACTGCAATCGCTCAGATGGATTCCGTTACTCAACAAAATGCGGCTAATTCTGAAGAATCCGCTTCGGCAAGTGAAGAGCTTTCAAGTCAGGCACAGCAACTTAATGCAATGGTTGAAGAGTTGACAAGAATCGTACGCGGCTCTGATGGAAGAAACCATACCAATCACTACCGCGCCAAAGGGTCTGGTACTATTGCAAACATTGATAAGCGTACAAACACATTTCATGCCCCTATCAGACGAGTGACACCATCCAGCCACAATAAACACAGCTCGTCCATCCAAAATCCGCATGACAACCACCTTTCGCTAACTAGAGAACACACACATGAAATTACTCCAGCTGATATGATTAAATTTGATGATGAACCAACTCTTAAAGAGTTTTAACTATTTCGTTTGTTCATGGATAGCCATGAGGGCTTTTGTTTACACAATCGTATATGCAAGGGCCCTATGTTTCTTAATCAGGAGTTACTTTCATGAACAATAACCGTATTGAAACACCGCATTCAGACCTGCACAAGCAAACATTAATTGTCGCATTCTGGCTGGAAGGCACAATAACCGGAATACAATCCGATGCTTCAGATTCGGATCTGATCATTACTTACTGACAAGTCGAGCATTAGTGGTCAACCCTTTCAAGGGGTTAGGCACGATGAATGCGCAACCAAGAAACGGTGTGGTAACACCGGATACCTTACGCATAGTGAACAACGTGACAAACCACTGGCTCCCAGACTGTGGAGTAAGACGGCTAAAGCGTTACAAAAGAAACAGTGTGAAACACTGAATACCATATGAAATTGCACATTCGTAAACCGGCAGAGTCTACGGTCGGGTCTACGGTTTTTTGTAGTAACCCGTAGTAATTCGTAGTATCTTGGTCGAAAAATGAGGAAAAAGCAGGCCGAAAGCCCCCAAAAACAAAAAACGCTCAACCCCCGGTATTTACGGCAGTTAGAGCGTAAAAATAAAACATACCCCCGACAGGATTCGAACCTGTGGCACCAGGTTTAGGAAACCTGTGCTCTATCCACCTGAGCTACGGGGGCATTTCGTAGTGAATATAGCACCTGCAGCAGCGTTATTTCAACCTGTGGAAAAGCCGCATAGTACCTTTTCAAGAACAATATCCGCCATTTTAGCAGCTGCAACCATAACCCGGGGGGCGTAGGGTTTTACCGTTTCGGAAACTCCAGTAACCTCATCGCCGACAATAAAACAATTCTCCCGGATTTCCCGGATGCCGATGCGGTCGGTATTGCCGATTCCCGCAATTCCGCTTACTCCCACCAGTAGTTTTCCGGAGTTGAGGTACGAGGTGAAGAGAAGTGCCTTACTGCCCGCATCGTCGAATGCTTCGATGATAACATCACAATTATCAAACAGTTGCATGATATTTCCGGAATCGATTCTCGCCGCATAGGCGGTTATTTCAGCGTAGGAGTTGATGGCGATACAGAGTTGATGGAGGCACTCGACCTTCTTTTTTCCGATATGATTCCGGTTGTATGCCTGACGGTTGAGGTTTGAAGGGAAAACGGTATCAAAATCGACCAGCGTGAAACGGGAGAAACCGCTGCGCACAAGCATCAGAGCACAATTTGAGCCGATCCCGCCGGCACCGGCAATACCGATGGTCACTTTTTCGAGTGCTTCCGCCTGTGCCGGGGTAAAATAGGCTGCGGTCACTTTTGAAAAAGAAAAATCTTCCATAGTGAATTCTCCGGAAAGGAATTTTTACCATCGGGGTTGCATAACCCGGTACGTGATGGCAAAATACCCTTTTACCGTTGAATTTTCAACGGATAGGGTGGTTGTATTGGGGGTGAAAACTTCCACTACCGCCATATATATTTATTTAATGTGCATTATGCATCATGTACGATTGATTTACCACAGTTGGCGGTGTATCATTAATAGAAGAGCCACTATCGGTGGATAGCGCAGATGAAGAAAGCCGTTATATGCTGACATGATGTTGCAGGTCAGTAGCGTGCGGAAGTATCGTTGCGGTATCGCAACCGGTCGGACCGGGAAGCTGTGTGGTAATGAAAAACAGAGATACGGATGTTGTTCGGTTGTCAGTTTACCCAAATACATTTAATGACAATTAACAGACCGGGGAAAGCATGAAATACCTGTCAATTATGGTAGCGTGCCTGTTGTTGGTTGGATTTACGGAGAGTATTTCTCAGGTGTACCCTCCAACACTCGAAGTACCGGTGACGTTCTATGATTTCCATACCGATTCTTCGAATCCGGAATTTGAAATCACGCCGAACCCTGCCGCGAGGCAATTGAATATGGTGGCACCAACGCTCGATAGTGTCAGTAAACCGATTCTCGGCAACACCCCCTATTTCAACCGGCGGATTGACCGGTGGTTTCGCTCGTGGCAACCGGGGGATTCCATCATCTACAACTACTACAATGCCGGTGATGCATGGGCGAACCGCTACGTCAGGTATTCCTCTCTTCCTACCGGATTGACAAATGTGGGACATGATACCGCCTTCATCAATAAGACGATCGATTCGGTACTGATTTTCGATTATGTCCCCAACTCTCCCGGAACATACGAGTTCGAATCTTCCAGCTTTTTCCCGCTCGACGGAAAAGGGTACGGTCACGAAGGGGCACTGCCCGACCATAACTACGGATTCACGATGGAACTTCATTGGGAATTCACCATGAAGGACAGTCTGGAGTTTCATTTCAGAGGTGATGACGACGTGTGGGTATTTATTGGGGGGCAACGGGTGATGGATATCGGCGGTATTCATGGCCCCGAAGCGGATGTTCTTTATCTTGATCAATATATTGCCAACGGAACCTTTACACGAGGGCAACGGTACACACTCGATTTCTTTTATGCGGAGCGACATGTCACCGGTTCCAATATTCAGATCAGCACTAACATTATCAGTGCGGAACCGTCGGAGATACATCTTTACGCCTATCCGAGTGATACCGTCTGTGCCGGCGAGCAGTTGATGGCAGTAGCGGTTGTGATCGATAACGACGGAAATCCGCTGCCCGTCATGAGTGACAGCACGCTCTGGCGGATCATTCCCAATGGCGCCAATACCGATGCTCATCTGAGCACCAATAATCCGACGAATCCGCTGATGGGGGATACCATTTATTTCAATCCCACCGAAGCATATGCTCTGGAAGGTATTGAGGGGCGCCTGCAGACTTCGAGCGGAACTATATATGATACCATTTGGATTTACGTCAAGGCGTGTAATCCGGATCATGTCACTATCGAAGGTAATCCTCCGCCATTCAGCACTACCGATCAGCTCCGTAACGATCAGCCGCTTTCCGTCATAACGATTTCCGAGAGTGCGACTTCCGGAAACGGGTATGCGATTGTCCGGGATGAATTCGGTAATTTTATTACCGCCTCCAACAACACATCCTGGACAATCACCGGAGGAGCACAATACATCGACCGTGTAGAGGTGGGGAATGCGTCGCAGGGTGAAGGAATCGTTTATAAAGAGAGCGGGTTGACGGAGGAAGGGAATGGCGAGGTAACTGCAACCTGTAACATGTACTCGTTCCCTATTACTCCCGACAATGTCGCCGTGAGAATTCTGCAGATAAGCTACGATTCGTTGCAGATTTCCATACTTGATGGCAGTGTCTATCGGCGGATTACGAGCCTGATTACTACGACTGACAATGATACGCTTCTTATTGTCCGGGGCAAACGTTCAGACAACGGTAACTGGGAAGTGGTAGAAGGCAACTGGTCGATGACCGGATTGACTTCATCCACCACAGCACCTCAACCGGGGCAGTCATGGAACTTCACGCCGATTGATACCGCTCACGGTACGATTACCGTTGCCAACGCACTGGACACCACGCTCAAGACATCCATACCGGTGATTGTCGGAACAGGTGCGCCGAATTCACTGGAGATTTTTCCCAATGCAACCGGTACCCAGTACGCCGATCCACCGACCGTGTATGTCGATTCTGCGGGCATCGAATTTCCCCTTTATGCAAAAGTGTTTGACAGCAGAGGGGTATGGCTGCGGCAGTACGATTCGCTTACCGCTCCCATTTCCTGGCGAATCATTGAACTGTCCGGAAATACCAACACTCCTACCGGAACCTATACAAGGACCACCGGAAACCGGACCGGATTCACTCCCACCAGAGCTCGCAACGTGGTTGACCTGGTCGCTACTTTTTCGTCCGGTGGACGTACTTTTTACGATACGGTCAGGGTACGGGTGGTGCCGGGGCGTCCCGATCATATCACCATTCAGGAGGATACCACCGCAAACGGCCGAGATCTGACCCGTCTCGATATGCAGAGCAATGAGACGGAAGCATATCTCTACGCGATTCTCAGAGACCGTTTCGATAACTTCATTGATTTTGTCCAGGGCGCACTCTGGTGGAGTAAGGATACAACGATCGTTCAGGCGGAACCCACACTGACGGGGACGTTCATCGGAGAGGGCGTCGTAACCCGCAGATCCGATAGCGTCAGTCAGACCCATGTATTTACCAGTACCGATGATGGTAGCCTGAAAGATTCTATTCTCATCGCCCTCACCAACATTACTTATGATTCCCTGCGTATTTATATACTTGACGGGGGTAAGCGTATCGTCGATACCGTACGGATACGTATCGACGAAACCCTGACGCTGTATGTTGAAGGACGCCGGTCCGACGGGCAGGGATGGGACAATATAACGGCAACCTGGGATAAAAGTGCCTCACTGATAACAATCGGAGACCCGCCCGAACGGAGTGACAACTGGCCGGTCACCCCGGATTCAGTGGGAACGGGGCGTATCACCGTCAGCCGGACCGGTGCTGTTTCGGATTCGGTGGTGGCGATTTTTCTACCGGGCCTGCCGGGAGAGGTACGGCTCTACCGTCGTACCGGAACGCCTTCGGCAGCGGGACCCTATCGGAGACCACCACAGATCGATACACTGACTGCCGGGGTGTCGGCACCCTTCGTGGCGAAAATATTCGACCGGAACAATATCTGGCTTTCGGATTATGAAAATGCCGCACGGAACAACCTCTTCTCCTGGACGATGACACTGGTGAGCGGATTCAACCCGCCCGACACCCTGTCCGCTCGGACGGGATACAACGTGGCTATGCTGCCGACCAGTGCGTATAATACTTACAATGTAACGGTAACTTTCACCGAAGGTTCTCAGGTGTATACCGCATCGGCACTGGTGTATGTCAAGCCGGGACCGGTTGATCATCTGGTGATCGAGGGAAGTCCCAATCCGACGGGGACGGCACTGCAGAACGATAATCCGCTCAGTACCATCGAATTCGGTAATCGGGATACGGTTAAAACCGCTTTTGCGGTATTGCGCGACCGGTTCGGTAATTTCATTTCCGCATCACAAAGCACCAACTGGAGCAGCGTCAACATCAGTATCGTGACTGCCATTGAGGGGCTCGCGATTGCAGGTGAGGGACGTATTACCCGGGTCGGAACACTCGGGTCGACAAAAGTTGTCGCCGTCAACCGGAATAATACCTCGCTGTTCGATACGGTTGATGTCGTTCTGTCGCAGTTCTCGTACGATTCGCTCCGAATCGTGGTTGACGATTCGATACACATCCAGATCCTGGAAATGCGCAGCGATCAGGATACCGTTCTGCAGGTGATCGGTAAACGGTCATTCGACGGTGTCTGGGTACCGGTCACGGGTGACTGGGCCTATACCGCGAATACGGAGTCGCAGTCCGCGCAGTCGCTGACGGCATGGACCTTCGTCCCGACCGATACCGGGTCGGGAATCATCGTGGTGAGCCGCGGTTCGGCAGTTCCTGATACCGTCTGGGTGAATATCAATCCGGGACTTCCCGATAAACTTGTACTGTATGAGCGTGAAGGTGAAGTACCGGATGGCAGCAATCCGCCGTATCCGGATCCGCTTACCGCGCTTACCGCGGTTGCGGGTACGCCGTTTCCACTGGTGGCGAAAATTCTCGATCACAATGGCGTCTGGCTCCCCGAGTATGAACAGAATCCCGATTTGAGTCGACAGATCCGGTGGGAAATCATCGAGATTCCGCCGACTGATTCTTCAGGATTTCTTGACGATACTACCGGGCACAAACGGAGCTTTACGCCGGTGCGCGCCTATCAGTCGGTGTATGTGGTCGCCTGGCTGTATGTCGATGCCAACCATACCTTCCTGGATACCGTAAAACTGGAAATCGTTCCGGGAGAGGCGGCACAGCTGGTGATTGAAGGAAGTTCCGTTTACGATCCCATCAGGGCGAATTCCATCGATACCGCGGTCATTCCGTCCAGTACGACCACCACCCGGGTGTATGCAATCGTTCGTGACTCCATAGGCAACTATGTGAGTTACAGTGAGGTAACCACCTGGGGAGTTGTTGACGATGACATTGCCGTTACGGTGCGCAACGGGAATACGACGGTTGGTGAAGGCGTGATCAGCCGGAATGTGCAGGAAGATACGGTCAAGGTCTTCGCAATTGATGACGAGACAGGATTCCGTGATTCCACCGTTGTGAGGTTACTGGCATTTTTCTATACACAACTGAGGATCGTCGTGGGTACCGACACTGCCGCTGATTCACTCACTATGACTACCAACGACGACACGACACTGTATGTACAGGGACTGCGATCCGATTCAGCTATCTGGGTGGATGTGGAGGCACACTGGGAAAACAGCGGCAATCTGACCATCGTTCCGGGGGCTCCGGGATGGAGTCATTCCTGGCCGTTCTCGCCTGCGGATACAGGACGCGGATGGATCCGGGTGACCATGGACGATGATGCCCAGACCTTACCTGATACCCTCTGGGTGACGTTCCTGCCGGGACCACCTACGAAGGTAACCATCAAGATTATCACCCCGGAAGACAAGCGTATCGCCGGAGAACCGATCGAAGTCGTTCTCGAAATCACCAACGAGAACGGCCTGGTGCCGGGAGAGTACTGTTTCGACAAGGTTGACGGTATCATGTACACCGATACGCTGGGTGACGGAGGACGACCGCGTCCGTTTGTGGTCCTCGGAGAAGATACGGTCTACCTCACGGAAAAGGGTGATCGCCAGTGTTTTGAAGGTGGTCGTGACACCATCACTACAACCTTATTTTATGTGCCCGATGAACCGGCCGACAGTCTGCACCGGATCACCGTCCAGCTCGGTGAATTGACGGCGCGGACCACGCCGTTCATTCTGTTGCCCGGAGAACTCGACAAGCTGGTGCTGGAATATGGAAACGGAGATCCGGTGGGAGATACCATTAGTATGGAATATCCTTCCGGGCATGTAACGATGTTCTCCATCGGTTACGACAAATACGGCAACAGAATCGGTCCGATCAAGAGTGACTGGAGTGCGGATTCGACACTGCATAAGATCGATCAGGCAACCCGTACCGAACGGATTGTCTATATCGCCTCCAATGTCGAAGATAACGAAGCGGGGACGATCACCGCGGTACCATCCGATACCGCATACGATCACATTTCCGCACAGGTGTTCGTGAAGATAACCGGTCCGCTCATCAAGCTCGTTGAAGCGAAAACGAGAGATGTGAACGGTAACGGGTATCTTGACCAGATTACGCTCACCTTTTCTCGTCCGGTCACATTTCCGGAAGATTATGATTTCGATGAGTTACGTATCAGCTACGGGCTGACTGAATTCGAGATCGACAGTATCGTCGGTATCGGTGAACGGTCCGACAGTGTATGGGTGATACGTCTCAAGGAAAACACCAGTGAAGGTCCGCAGACCGACTGGACACCGTATGTCTCTATTGACCGGAACATGGAGATGACCGTCGACAGCCTGACGGAGCTTCTTTCGATTGACGGAGCGGGACCGGTGGTCTGGAAAGTCGAGAAGAGGATTACCAATGTCTTGGACCGCACTGCCGACGAAGTGCGTATCATCTTCAGTGAAGATGTGCAGCGGGCGACCGGCGAGGGGCAGAGTCTGTCGAACAGCGATTCGCTCATCATGATTATCTATGTTTGGGAAGCGATACCCAACGGGGATTCAACCTACACCTATGTACTGGTCGACAGTATGCTTCAGGGTATCGATAATATTCAGTCGACCGGAGACGATGAACTGACTTTTCTGGTGCTCAACGGTGAGGATATCGCATCGCGGCATCGTATCAGTATTCGTATACTGACTGCCGATGGCGATACGTCCGCTTATATCACCGACCGTGCCGATTCACCGAATCTGCCGGAATTCACTAATCAGCTGGTTCCGATCGATATCATCGGTGCACCGCCGGTCATTACCATCGCTCCCAATCCGTCACGTCCCACCGCAAGTCATGTGAAACCCGGCACGATCAAGCTGGAGCATACGGTGGATGCGAAGAGATGGGCGTATGAGGAAGGCGGCGGCGTGCTTATCAGAATCACGCTCAGTCTGCCGAATATCGAAACACTGCGACAGCAGAATCCGACACTTTCTGAAGACAGTCTCCTCAGTATTATAAAGAATATCAAGCTTCCGGCATTTCTCAAGATTTACGATTTCGTCGGAAATACCGTCAATTATGCGGAAACATCGAATCTGCTAAAGAAACTGCCGTCGGAAGCGTTGAGTGGAAGATACAGCGTGTATGATCTTGATCTTTTCTGGAATGGTTTCAATAAAGGGGGGATGCCGGTAGCTCCCGGTATTTACCGCTTTGTACTCAAATCCAGTTCGAATCATCCGCTCTATCGCTGGGAGGAGAAATTCGTCAAGACGATCGGTATCAGGCATTAACCGGGTACGAGAAAGCATCATGCACATCGCGGAAATATTGAAAAGTAATCGTATCAGTTTCAGTTTCGAGTTCTTTCCACCCAAAGACGCGACGTCGTCGGAGCAGTTGTTCAGTGCTATTTCGGAGCTGACAAATCTTAAACCCGCTTATGTGAGCGTGACCTACGGTGCCGGAGGTTCGACGCGGGAACTCACGCATTCATTGGTGGGGCGCATCAGTCGTGAGACCGATCTGACGGTCGTTTCACACCTGACCTGCATCGGTTCCTCGCGTGAGGAAATCGGCAATCTCCTGCAGGTCTACTGGTCTGAAGGTATCCGCAATATCATGGCACTGCGTGGTGATCCTCCCCGGGGTGTGGAAAAGTTTGAACCGCATCCCGACGGTTTCAGGAATGCGACGGAACTGGTGGCATTCATCAGGGCGGAATTTCCCGGTATGGGAATCGGTGTTGCCGGATATCCGGAAGGACATCCTGAAACCCCCAACCGGCTCACCGAAATCGACTATCTGAAAAGAAAGGTCGACGCGGGAGCCGACTATATCTGCACCCAGCTTTTTTTTGATAACCGGGACTTTTATGACTTCAGAGAGCGGTGCGAGCTGGCCGGTATCACCATTCCGATACTCGCCGGTATCATGCCGATCACTACGCTCAAAGGTATGAAACGAATGGCCGATCTGGCTCTGGGAACCCGCTATCCCGCCCGTCTGCTGCGGGCGCTCGCCCGCGCGGAGGATGATGCGCATGTTGAAATGGTGGGAATCCATTGGGCTACCGAACAGGTTCGCGACCTGATCGATAACGGTATCCGCGGTATCCATCTCTATACCCTCAACCGGTCCAACGCGACGCTGCGTATCTACGATTCTCTCGGTGTTACCAGTTCCGACCGGTTGAATCCGCCGAAGCATACCCCTGCCGGACTCGGCTGACGGAAGGTAATATGCAGTGCCCCCGGGCACTGCCGGTGCTATCGACCGGTGAGTGTTTCCCGTCTGCAGGAATGTCTGAATACGGCTGTTTCCGGTTGTTTCGGATAATTTGAAAATGTCAATGTGTGCCGCAGGTGCCGTTCCCTTTCGATAGTATTTAATGTAAAGGTATCCGCCGGATTTCCCCGTAACGATTTCTTCCTTCTCCCGCATTCGTAATCCGCGAAAAAATATCTTGCTATGGATATATCTCCGGTAGTATTATTGCGATCAAAAGGCATCTGCCGGCTGTTGATGACGGTGGAGAAGACGGGAACAACCTCAAACCGGTGAACGTGAAAGATTCCACCAGGAGGAAGTATGAGCATCGTGCGTGCAAGTGCGAAGGGTGACCTCGCTCAGGTTAAAAAATTGCTGGCCGAAGAGGCGGATATCAACAGTGCGGATTCCAAAGGACGTACCGCACTTATCGAGGCGGCCTGGGGAGGATATTTCGATGTCGTCAAACTGCTCGTTGAGCAGGGTGCCGATGTCGACTGTGCCGATATGTCAGGGTTCTCCCCGCTTATGCGGGCGGTTGAGGAGGAACATGTTGCGGTCGTTACCTATCTGATCCAGAAAGGGGCCGATGTAAACACGCGAGGGAATGTGCGGGGTTCGACTCCACTGATGCTGGCAGCTGAAAACGGGAGTATCAAGCTTATCGAACTGCTGATCGAACACGGGGCTAAAATCAACGCGGTCGATCAATTTGAGGAGACCGCACTCGCCAGGGCGTATCGGATGGAACAGATCAAGGCTGTAAATCTTCTGGAATCAAAAGGCGCCACGCGTAAACCGGATCGAAACCATTATACCTATACCGAAAAAGAACTGCGTCCGGTTACCAAGGCGACCGTTCCCAAATGGAGTGCGGAGGCCGAAGATGATGGCTTTGACGAAGAAGAGGAGCCGGCCATCGAGGAAACCTTCGAGGAAGAGTAGAATCTAGTTTGTGCTACCATCAGCGCGGCGTACCGATCGTTGCGCGTAACAATAGACGCATCCGGATGAACAGGTGCCGTACTGTCCGATATCTTTGCTGATCATACAGCCGCACAACGGACGCTGGCCGGGATCTTTCAGTCGCCGGTGAAGCGTCGATTCATCGGTATCGAATAATGACACCGATGAAAATCCGGGAAAAAAATCGGTAAGCAGAGCGTCATGTTCAGCCAGTTTTCCGATAACTGCCGGGTCGATGCAGCTTCCCGCGTGAATGCCGTACCGGGAGAGGTCATTCGTTTCCGCACAGGTAACTATTTCGATTCCCCATCGTTTGCGGAGTTCTGCAAGTCCGGAACCGATTTCTCTCAGTGCATCTTCCGATGGCGCAAGGGGCAGAATTCCCCGGTGACGCATTCTGGTGACGGCAGTCCGGTACGGTGAGAAGAAACTGACCGTCAACCGGCAGACTGAATCGGCGATACGGTTTCCAATTCGTGAAATTTTCTCCAGAAGTTTTCCGGGAGTGATTTCAGAGGTGAGGATCAACGGGTCGAATCGCCAGAAAACGCGTTCTTTTCCTACAATTCCGGCAAGGAAACGCAGGGTGGTGATCCGCTCTTCGATCGGCGGGATTCGCGGTTCAAATCCTTCTTCTTCATAATCGTTGAGTGTCAGCTGAAACAGTGTCGTGATTCCCTTCGCGTGAATTACCGGCAGGTGAGGAAGCATCGGTGCCGGATTTTTTGACCAGAAGACGATTACACGGACGTTTTCAAATGACACATACTGGAGTTTTCCGTTGAACGGATTGATCCATTCCACATATCCCTGCCCGAATCGCTCCATGAACCAGGAGCTCATCTGTCCTGGAATATCGGTGGCCCGGCTGACGGAAATAATGAGCGGGGCGATCGCCGGCGCATCGGTTCCATGACCGGTTGTTATACGCACGCGGGGCCATAACAGTGGTTTCATTACGTTTTTCTATCATCTATTTTGTTTCGGATATGCATGATATTTTTTCCCGGATGGTGGTGAAACCGTGGCTCTTTCAACGCTGATCATAAATCCGTTTGTACATGATTTCAAGCTCTACGACGAGTGGATGCATCCCCTCGGATTATATCTGCTCATGGATGCATTACATACCAACGGGTATGATGTCCGGTACTTCGATTGTCTGGAACGGACCGGATCGGGTTCGAATAAAAAATACGCTACCGGAACCTTTCGCTGTCGGGAAATTCCAAAACCGGCGCTTTTTCATGCTATCAAGCGTAAATATAAACAGTATGGCTGTACGCCCGAACAACTGCGGGATTTTCTCGATACCGCACCCCATCCTGACATAATTTTTGTCGGCAGCATGATGACCTACTGGGCGGAAGGAGTTGTTGCAACCGTGGAGATTATCCGGGAGGTCCTGCCCGAGGTACCGGTGGTCGTCGGCGGACTGGGCGTACGGCTGTTCCCTGAATTTTTCAGACGGAAACTTCCGGATGCCGCAGTGTACGACGGCATTCTACCTGAGGGCTCGACCATACTGCTGCCCGGTGCTGACCGGCCGCTGCGAATTTCCGCTGCTCCGTCGCTCCTGACCGGTTTTTCTCTCTCCGGGGCACATCGCCACGGTCCAATACTGCTCTCATCAGGTTGCCCGATGAACTGTACCTACTGTGCATCCCGGATTCTGCAGCCCCGGTATCGGAGACGACCGCTGGAAACCGTTCTCCGGGAGGTGGAAGCATCCGTTGAACAGTACGGGTGTCGTGATATGGCTTTTTACGATGATGCACTTCTGGTTGACGCCGAAAAACTTCTGCTGCCGTTTCTGGAGAAGATCACGAAGCGGTGGCGGCATCTCAGGCTGCATACGCCCAATAGCCTTCATCTGAAATATCTAAACGGACCTCTTCTGGAGTGTATGTTTGCGGCCGGATTCACCACTCTCCGTTTCGGATATGAATCCGGCAGCAGCAGATATCAGGCGCAGACCGGCGGGAAAGCCGATGAACGGTTGCTGCGTGAAAAACTGGCGCTGCTCGGAACGTATCCGTTTAGAGATACCGGCGTGTATGTGATGGGCGGTCTTCCGGAATGCAGTCCCGATGAGATGATTCGGGAGATGAGAATAGTGGCATCATGCGGAGTTACCGTGAAACCGGTGTTCGTGACACCGGTACCGGGAACGCCGCTGTATCATCATTATGTCCATCGTTTCCCGGAACTCGCTTCGGATCCGCACTGGCAGAATGATTCCTTTTTCATCACCAGGCTGGAAGGTTGGAGCACCAGGGCAGTTGAAGAGATCCGGGTCTGCGCACGGGAGATGAATGGAGCTCTGCATAGCAGTCACACTGATTAGCATCAGTTCAGAATAAAGGACTTTTCAGGTTATCGATCAGGACGCCCCCTAAATCTTCGGGGGATTGAGAAGGCGTAGGTATCGTTGCTGAACGGAAACTGACGAAGGACTAACAGACTTTTTTGCCTATGTCAAGCAATAATGAACAGCTGTTCAACTCGTCGCATGGCGGATCTGCCGTACCAGGGGAGCCCGTATCCGTTCCAGAAACCGCATTATTTCCGGATCTCTGAAGTCCGGATAGGTCCATGAAAAATAGCGGAATCTTCCCTTGCGATAGTGGAGGGTCACTTCGCCGTATATACCGTTGGCCAGATGGAGCCGGTGGAAGAAATCTTTCGTCGTCGCCAGCACCACTTTATCCCGGGCGATATATCCTGGATCGATGTTGATGATACGATTGCCGTCCGGCCCTGCATACTCCCGCTCGATGGCATTGGTCCTGAGTTTTATGGAGGGAAGCAGATCCCGGTCAATCGAATCCCGGTAGCTGAAGTACATCTTCTGCAGGTTGCTTCCCATCTCATCGTTATAATACGCCGACCACGAGAAGGGGACCGGACCATACGCATGATCACGGGTTCCGTGCCACCGGTCGAGTTCGTCGAGGACCGCCTTGACGGGAGCATCCGGGGAATAGAGCAGTGCAATAAACAGCTGGACGTTGTGTGGTGTGGTCTCGGTACCCAACAGTGACTTCCTTATACTTCATACTTCAGTGATTAAAGTGGAAATATACTGCATTATCCATTATTGATATATAGTCCGTAAATGAATCAAGCTAATGTTACATGGAGAGGTGATGTATTCACCGTATAATGACTTGACTGTCACCGGGGCTCTTTGTAGATTTAACTCCACTCTTTTTCTCTTCGCGGAAGCAGTGGATTGGTCCTCTTAAATACCACCTGGTAGTTTCATCTTCAGGAGATCAGCGTGCCTAAAAGGTATACTTTCAAAGGCGGTGTTCATCCGCCGCACAGTAAAAACCGCACGGAAGGTCTGCCGATCGAGGCTTTTCCGGCTCCCCAGAAAGTCATAATACCACTCTCGCAGCATATCGGCGCTCCAGCCAAGCCATTGGTGAAACGGGGGGACAAAGTGGTCATCGGGCAGGTGATCGGTGAAGCGGGCGGTTTTGTCTCGGCTCCG
>JAFGHA010000204.1 GCA_016930275.1 Chitinispirillaceae bacterium | reverse complement strand
GTTCCTTTGCCGCCGTGGGCAAAGGAACCCGGGGTGCGCTGCCGGGACAGCGCATAAAAGGAAATACACCTTATTATAAATGTTAAGAAAACGAGACCTCACATTAAAAAAAATAAAGCAATCCGGCAGCCGGGGCGGACCCCGGCATGAAGAAAAGGAATTTGATATTTAGTAAAGAAAGGCGTTTATCGGTGCATTGGAAAATACAAAAACCCGGCTCTCATATGATAGCCGGGTTGTAAAATTAAACGGGCGCAGATTCATTATTGTGTAATGGAAATCTTCGCCTGCTGAATTCCATTGACACCTTCAAATCTGGCAATGTAGAGACCCGTACTCAAAAGTGCAGGCAATGAAACGGTAACGTTACCGTCAGTATGCAGATCCGACAGGTAAAAACGTGAAACCACTTTTCCTTTCAGATCCACCAGTATCAGATTTCCCCGGCAGGAATTTTCCACAACCAGTGCGCGTTCTGCCGGCAGATATCCGATATTGACGCGTTTGGCAACGGCAACGGCTTTTACACTGCCCTGGGCACCCGGCCTGACTCTCGTTCTCTGCACTGCAGCCCATTCCTTGACATTCTGTGCTTCGATATCATACCATTTTTGGGCGGTTGCCTCCAGCTGCTTATATTTTTGTGCATCGGACGATGACATATAACTGTCATAGGATCCGGCGTGCGGCGCCTCAATATCGATCCAGCAGGCAAGGATTCTTTTCTCCTTGTCGGGAAGATTTATATCTTTCATTGCCGATACGCTCCCGTTAACCGCCTTTATCATCCCGCTTTTTGCGGCGCCGTATGAGTTAGGGGGCATCTGTTCCGCCTGGGAAAAAATGGTGGCGATATTAATCGCTTTGTTACTTTTTGAAGCACCGATCCCCTTAAACAGAGAGGTGTATGATGTTGCATACGATTTCTTCGCACTGCTGTTCATTACAAGATTTCCGGTCAAATCGAAACCGGATGAATGACCCGATTTATGACAGCTCACACAATACTTATCAAGGATCGGCTGAACCATCTTCGGGTAATCGAACCCCTGGTTCTCGATACCCAGCGGCGTTTCAAGGTTCTGGGCGGTACCGGCAAGGGCGGTATTTCCTGAAGGCGGAGCTTCGGCTTTACTTTCATGACATCCGACACAGGAGAATGTTTCACCCGGCATAAGCGTGGCCCAGCTGCGCATGTCTGCAATACTGCATCCATTGGCATCAAGCACCTGAAAATAGACCGGCGTTCTGGCCGGTACCTTGAATGCGGCGGAGCCGTCATCATTGATCTTTGCTTCACCAAGAACCCTCTTTACGTCCCATGAACCGCCCCAGAGAGCGACCGGGCAAATATCCGGGGCTGAAAAGATGACGTTGGATGGTTTGCCACCTGAAACCATGCCGGCCCAGCCGTTATCGCACGCTCCCGAAACGCGATATTCGAGTGCAACGACGCGAAGTTTCTTTGCAACGCCGCTTGTTTTATTGACGCCTTTCATACCCGCACCTTCATAGACATCCTGCATGGTAAAGATACCCGTGGTTTGGTTGAAATCCGCCTGTTCCGCGACTGGAAAAGGATCTTCTCCCCATATATCTTTCCAGGGTGCAACCACCACCGCGTTATGCAGCGACTGGTCTGCCCAGGCGAGAAGTTCCCGGCTGGTACCATCAATATTTTTTAGATATATCCTGAACTTGCCGGTATTGTGCATATAAGACATGGAGTTGTACTTGTTTTCGTCATGATAGGAAACGAGATACCAGTTTTCATCAAGCGGGTAGGGATACTCGGAATTTCTATATACTCCCCCAAACGCAAAAGTATCATTTTTATCACGGGTTTCCGTTTTACGCGGCGGGCTGACCATCGCAACATTTTCCGGTCCATTACTGTTTCTGGTAACATCAATGACACACACCTCACCCGAGTAATCACCATGATGCGCGCTTGCAATCGCGAAATACTTCATCGGATTACCGGGAACAGGTCGGCCATGCTGTATGTTCATCGGCCATGTGGTCTGGTTTCCGAAAAGTTCCGTCTGGTGACAACCGTCAGGATTCATATAAAATATTCCCCCGATATTCGCTATGTCGCGGTTGTTGTACTCCCAGCGTGAGTACATAACGGTACCGTCAGGACGCAAAACCGGATAAAACGTATGTACCTGATCGAATCCGAGCCGACGCATGTATTTTCCCTCGCCGTTCATTACAAACATGTTCGTGGTAGGCTGCCATCCGCAATCGATCACGCCGAAGCAACGTGTGGAGGCGAACACGATATCACCATTGGGCAGATAGCATGGTTCGAAATCCGCCACCGTCAGACCGGGGGGGTTCTTCGTAAGTGTGTCTATCTTACTCGGGTTGTCAATATTAATTTGATAGAGCCTGTACCCCGTACCCTTTCCGTTGCCGGACATTGCAAAAACGACCTTTTTAGCATCAAAAGAGATACAGGGGTCCCTTACGCACGCATCATTCTTCGTTAAAATTTCTTTATACTGGGAATAATAATTTTTGAACTCGAGGAGACAAAGGGCGCCTTGTGCCCTGAAATCAGTATCAGTGACATCAGAAGGACCAACATTAACCCAGAATCCTATGGCAATGTTACCCATATTGTGGTGTTTGGTGAACATGATTTTTTGCAGGAAAGGAAACTGGCTCATTCTGTACACCCGCCGCCAGTGACAGGCACTGTTGAATGAACCGTCGCATTTCGATTGATATTCAGCAGGAAGGGATGCTTTAATGCTATTAGCATCCCCGCCCTGAGCCTGCCAGTCAGCGGTAATTTCACTCGGAATTGATGACGGCATGGTCTGGTCGATTGCCGCTTTTGCAGCCGGTACCAGGAAGGCAATGGCCGTTATTGCAGTTAAGAGAGTTCCCTCTAAGAAAAATGATTTTCGATAGATAAAATCTTTTTTAATCATAACACCCCCTCCAGTGTTGTAAATTGTTAGGCATTTTAAAGTTAATTACATGTTTAATCGATTAAATTAATCTCAATACATCTTCTAGTTAATATATACTAATTTATGTATAACAGCGATAATTCGTCAATATAATAATGTTTTCTGTGGATCTACTATTCCACATTTAACTGATATAATTGCTTTTTTCGGTCTGGACGGAGATTCACCTTGTGCCGGCCACGGTAATTGCCGTCAGTTGCCGCCACCCAATACGCCCTCCGCTGATCAGCGAACCGCCATAATCTTTCCCGTAAAGAGCGGCAGACGATCGGCTGTTTCGATCCGGAATACCCGGCAGCATGAGGAGGGAAAAGGTACCTGGTGTTTCCCGCCTGCCGGATTCACCGGAGAACGGGACAGCTGTTGTCCTGAGAGTGAGTAGGTAGCAAGAAACAACTGCCTGTTGTAACGTGCGGGCAGTTTGACGGGTGCCGATATTCCATTGATGCTGATTTCAATTATTTTCAGGCCGGCCAACGCATGATTGACGGACTCTCCGCTCTGATCGTATACCACTTCTACGCTTTTCGTACCTTCACCCGGTTCAAGGTCGAACGTATCAAAATAACAACTGATAAGTACCTGATATTTACCCTGAAAACCGGTGAAACTGATCTTTCCGGAATCATCGGTGTTTCCGCCTGTCACGGTTTTCCACTCGTCCCGAACCTCGCGCCAACGCTGGCCGCAGGGGGTTTCGTTGTTCAGGGAGTCGACAAAATAACTGGTGAGATCACTGCCCGGCAGGTAACGTTGGCACCAGCCCCCCATACTAATACCTCCGACATTCGGGTTGGCGAAACAGGTACGCATCAGCTCCTCAATTTTATCCGGCGCCTGACTGATGTCGAAACTGAAATCCACATCGGTGAGCCATACCGGTTTTCCGAGTTGCTCTGCAAGATAGTTTATTTTCGGTTCATAGGAACTTTTATCCATGTCTGCACCGAAATGCCCCTCTGCACCGATGATTTCAAACTTGCTGCTCAGTGGTGTAAGAATATCTATATATTGGTCAGCGGCGGTCTGATCACTGGAGGTGATCAGATCATAGTCGTTGATGACGAACTCGGCAACAGAGTCTGTTTTGCGGGCCTCATCCATTATCCAGCTGAAAATATCCGGGTCACCGCTTTTCGTTTGCAGCATGCCGCTTGAAGGCAGTGAACCGTTCTCCCCGTGGCAGATTTCGTTGATAAGATCCCACCGGGCGACCTTTCCTTTGAAATGACCCATTGCAGATTCGATACGTTCCTGCATGGCCTGTTTGAATGCGTCGGTTCCGAGACTGCGTGTCCATTCAGGAATCCCGTCCTCTTTTTCATTCGAGAAAAGGTTGTGGCCGCGGATGAAAATATCTTTCTGGAACAGCCAGTCGACAAGAAAATCCGCTTTTGAAAAATCAGGATCGCACTTTTCAGAACATTTCATTACCTGTTCCCACTTCATCTCATTCTCGGGAACGGCGACATCGAAATAGTTCAGGAAACTTTCTCCGTACTCATCACCGAGGGTATCGAAAGCCTCGCCTCGTATCGCACCCCCGAATACGAAATCGTTCCTTATTAATGCGATACCGATCAAAATCCCTGGAAGCGGCGTACCTCCGGGGGCAACAACTTGTACTTCACAATCACGTTTTCTGTGGCTGTAATCATAGTCTTCCGCAGCTGTTCCGGCCGGAATTTCTTTAAAAAAACAGGCCAGGATGAACAGCAGAATAAAGCAGTCAATGTGTTTGTGTACAAGGTGATTCATTATTCCTCCTTACCTTTAAGCAATCCGCGAAGCACTTGTACTGTTCCCGCCTGTTTTGCGGGATGAAGCAGCGTTTCATTCCGCCGATTCAGGTAATAATCTATATGATATAATATAGTTTAAATTATCACCAGGGTGTTCGAATTCTGGACAACAGCAACCGTATCCTACGTATCCCTTTTCAGAATTCCGATCATGCGGGTGCTGTGGAAGTGCGACAACAAGATGATGAGAAATAACCGACTATGGTTTCACATGTTCAAATTCAAATTACTCCTGCCATTCGGGTCAAGGCCATACACAGGTAACGCTCAAGAGAAAAGAGCGCTCACGTTTCTCTTTTCTTCATCGTTGCTCGGTCAGCGTGTGCACATACCGTATGCCGTAATCGAATCCCGTCCTCGGCAGGAGGCTCTCGTCTTTTATAATGCGGTACAAATGGGAATCGGTACCGCCCAGGTTTAAAAAGAGCACCACCATCCCATAGTCGCGGTCGACCAGGGACTCTTTTATGCGAAGCGTCATATCGTCTTCAGGGACGCCGACGCTGCAGCTTCCCCAATGGGTAGTTCCTCCGGCATACTCATCCCGAAGCTTGCCATCATATCCTCCCATGCCTCCTTCCAGCCGGGCGCAGGGATCTCCCCACGGTACTTTGAAGTCCTTATCCCCCCAGAATTCAAAGTAGGCGCGCGCCCCCAGGTCGAGCTGCTCACGGGTAAGACGCTCCGCTTCCGGAACGAGCCCCCAGTTTTCGCGGCGCGAAACCGTGAGATAGTTGTCCGCGTCGAACAGCCAGTCGCCTTCGTCGGTTTCAACGGTGTAAATTTTCGTGATCAATGAGTCGTCGACGTCCAGGCGCACGCCGAGAACATACTGGTGCGGCGCACTGGCGCAGATCACTTCGGTGAATGTCGCGCAGGAATCAAGGTCGATCATGCTTCGGTAAAAATCAACCGGCAGGCCGGCGGCAAACAGCCCCTCTCCTGCCGCGAGCGTGGCGGTCCGGTCGTTTACAATATATTGCGCATCGGGCGCAAGCGGCATAGTGCCCGGATTGCCGGCTTTTAACGCGTCAAGATAACGGGCGACCGCACATTCGAGCCCTTCGCGGGAGCAGCCGATGGTGCAGCCTGAATCCATCTCGATGACAATGTCCTGTTTGTTGTAAGTGTCAACAGGAACCCTTTTTGTCGTATAGCCCGATTTTGCGGCAATAATCGTGTCCACCATCTCCTGAGCGGCCTGTTTTGCCGAGAGGAATGCTCTGCTGCTGAGCGATGTGTAGTCCCGATCGCACAAAACCAGGCCCTTATTAATAACTGCGATGGTCCGGATGAAGGATTCAACGCCGACAGTGACGCGCATCAGATAGATTCCAGGGATGAGTGATGAAAGAGGCACTGCCAGGGGCATTGCTGTGCGGTCACTGAAATGGTACGACCCGACTTTTTCACCGCTGCAGGCGGTTATATCAATTGTCCGGATCACCCGGCCGCGGCCTGTAAAAAACAGAACACTGTTGTTCCTGATCACGAATCTGAATGAGACAGGATGACGCGGTTGCGTTGCAACCGGTACTGATCCGCTCAGGGAAAATGCACCGTCGGTATCGGTTGTCGCAGTCAGACCGGGAATATTGGCTAATCGTACATTCACGCCTGAAAGGCCGGTTGCACTCCCGGTTTTTCTCACGGTTCCCGACAACGACACCGTGACTGCCTGAACACTCATACCTGCGAAGAGAAGTGAAGAAACAACGGATATAAGACACGGCATAAAGCCCCCTTACCTTATTGATATATAGGGATATAATAAACATTACTACGGTTTTCAAAATTTGCTTCCGGATTGAACACGGCAGGGAAAAGAAGTGTAGAACAGATGGTCCACAAAAGGGCCGGAATCACATGGCCTGTTCGGGAAAATACATGGAAGCAGAAAAAACGGTTGCGCTTCTATTCATGCTGGGAATAATGCTCAAAATAGTGATATTCCTTTGATCAATACTCTCCGGTACCATTGATCATGCGATACACTATCATGCATAAGGAACATCATTTATACGCAGCCAGCCATGGCAGATAAATATGGGTCTTTTCAGGTAATCCTCCGCCTATCGCTTCGATTAAAACTGACGGGTTTGATTTTATAGGAAATTCCACCAACAAGCGTTTTTCACATTCCGACCAAAAAAGAACCGATCTATCCTCTTCAAAGGAGTCGGCATGAGAACGCTATTAACAGGTGCAGTACAAGGAAGAATGATCGGTTATAAACGCCGCCCGCCTTTAACATCCGGGTCGCGTGAAACAGGAAAAAATTGGATGTTCATCTGATACGTGATTCGTGCGCATTGATCGGTTTCTATTTTCCGCAACAGATGCGTTCTGAATTCCTCAATGTCGTTGCAGATTTCCCGGTACATGTTTTCGGAAATCCCGATCGTGACTCCGGAAAAATTTCTCCGGTGCCGGGGTAACTCCTTAAGCGCCGCAACCGCCAACTTTCCCGATTGTTGATGAAACGAATGGACCGCGACACCTATAACTTCCGGTTCGGTGGTTATGGTACGTTCGGTGAGCCTGTATGAACCGGTTGCATCTTTACTGATAAATCCGAGCGACAACAGCAGCTCGACCGATTTCCTCGCCTGTCCGGGTGTGACAGCCGGATAACAAAGCCGTGCCAGCGCCTGATAATCACCCGAAAAACCATACATACCGATAAGCGATCTGACGACGCTATGATACCAGCGCGAATAGTACTCGTATTGCTCTTTGCGGACGACCTGTGGTCTCCATGCCGTTCTTCCCGTCGTCCGTATCGAGGTGAGCCGTTCTAGATAAAATTTGCAATCGGAAGCCTTTTTAGCGCAATTATAGGCGAACAGCGTTTCAAAATAGGCAAATTCATGTTTGTTAAGACCGAGGGCGCGGGCCATACCTGCAAGGTGCGATTTCGAAAGATGCCGCTTCCCCTTTAAAACATTATACAGCAGCCCCTTGCTGGAAATACCGGCCTTTTCGGAAAAGGCCTGGAAGGAAAACCGGGAGTTGTGTTTCTTGACCGCCAGGTAGTAGTCGCCCAGGTAACGGCGGTAATCCATGTACTGTGCTATATCAATCATTCAGATGCTCCTGTCAAAGTCGTATTTCGATTGCTGCCCATATCAAGGGTTATACAAGGGATTCGAGAAACGGCAGGCGGTTGTCTTTTCCGTTTCCCAGTCGAAATACATTGTATAGATATCGCCATTGGAGGCCAGGTAGAATCTTGCCAATTCCGGCAATTCAACATTATATAGCTGTATGCCAGAAAAATTATAAGCAGTGAAGCCGGTGGTGGAGGAGTTCTGTGAATACTGTTGACTTCGTACAAGATACAGCGAATCCGAAAAATAGATAATCGATCTTGTATCACACAGCAATTCGAATGAAGACGTTTCCACTCCCGACGCATTCAACACCAGCAGACGCAGCGCAGGATACACTATCGTGCACTCTTCTGTGCGCCTTATCCACTTTTCGTTTGAAGTCATTTTTAGGAGCAGACGGACAGTTCCTTCAGAATTGATCGATATACCACCGACCCCCCAGCCTGATTCAATTTTCATCTCTTTTGAAAAAATGACCGTTCCGTCGGCTATCAAAAATTCGGTAATTTTATAAATCTCCGAATTATTTAAGTCACTACTTCCATCCCATTGCTTTCCGGTTACAACGACCATCGAATTTCCGGCAACATCATAATCACGAAGGGATCCGAATGCATATGAAGCCACTATATGGTTATTCCCCACATCATCGAGATACCCGATAAAATCACCAATCGTGTCCTGAATGCATGCATAGAAGAGCCTGTCATTTTCATCGACAATCAACTGCCCGTAATCAGGTACCTTCCACGAACGCAACAGATTTCCTTCCGCCGAATATTTCTGAATGTTGAATAATGCCGGGCATGCGGACTCAATGCATAACGACATATCGGTATACATGTTCTTCAGATAGAGGAATTTCGGATTTTTTGACCTTACGAAATTGAAAATGCTGTGAACCCCCGATTCGACCAACTCGATCGTATCCGGATTCATTGTAAAACGAAATGTCGCAGTAGTGATAATGTTGCTCATTGGACCGAGTTGTTGAGTGGAGTCTTCCAACGCGACACAGTATTCATACGTTGAGCCGCGGAATGCCATGCTGTCGACAAACATCGTATCCTTAATAAGTTCCACCCCGTTAACAGGCGGCCCGAACAAAGAATCCCCGGACACTCGCCGGTACAGGTTATACCCGACGGTAACCGATGGCGGCGTCGGTTTCCAACTAATCGTTGCGGAATGCAACGATGAATCGTAATCGATCCTGAGGCCGCCGACCGATGGAATTTCATACCGCTGCAGGACGATTGTTCCGAGGTCCACGGTATCCGCAGCGGTAACCCGTATTTCCCCGATATCAATAGGGATATAGTCTGTTATCGTTGGAAGTATATGGAGCCTATAGGTCCCCTCGGCCAGCGGAGCGAGCAGAAACGAGCCGTTAATGTCGGCTATGCAGTAAAGGTCTTTCCCAAAGCAGACAATGATAACTTTGGCTATGTCGCTGCTGTTTTCAAGCGCAATTTTACCCCGGATCGCACCGGGAGTTTTTAAAGTATCCGGTAGCAGGTCAAGCCGGGTGTCGGGGGTTTGTATGGAAACCGAATCAATCCGTGCCATATTTTCACTGTCGTCAAAAGCCTCAATTGCATATATTCCGGGATCGATTCTATCGATCGAAAAAACACCGTGCTCATCTGTCTGCGTCAAATGTAATACTGTCGGCGTATATACTACATCATTACTATTAATACCAGCGTGTGCGTTTCTGTCCCACACCTCCACGACAGCGCCGTTTGCCGGTGTCTTGCCGTCAGGCTCGAACAGTTTGCCGGTTATCATCCCGTTTCCCACACCCGAACCGTTACTGTCTCCGGGAAAACTGCAGGATAGCATCGTTGAGGCCAGTTCGATCGCCGTGAGAAGCACACCGTTTTTTAGCAGCGGCCAATTCATTCGTATCTCCTTTGAGTGAAAAACCGATATTATTAAAAGAGCAAATTATTTCAAATATATTGGAAACGAACATTGATTAAATTTATATTAAATGTAGGGCAATTTTAACAGATAAGCAATATTAATTAATAGTTTTCGTTTCTATTTGGAAACGGTAGAACACTGCCTCAAAGCACCGTTATCCCGAGAAAGTTTGTTAAGTCAAAAATCCCTGATAGGGGCAGGAAAGATCGGCTTTCCTATTTTCCTCCCCTTTCAACGGGCAATCCGTGATTCTGTTAAACGCCAACGGGGCGGGTTACCGATTCCCACCCTCTTTTCCACCGCGCCAGCGCCTTCCCGGCATACTGGTCGACCGTATCCCGGATCATCCGCCGAAACAGGGCACCCGTATCGCCAGTAACGCCCCTCCCAAACGGCAGCTGTTGCCGATTTTTGTATTTTCATTGAAAATCATCTATTTTATCGCCAAATGACATTTTAGGATCGCCGAAACGGAGGAGATTTCAGGCGGAATGAAGTTCAAATGTCATACGATTGTACGTGCATCCCTTTCTGAACCGGAAAGAACAGTCTCCTTTCAGTTTAATAAACTGTTTGTTGAACTTTCAACAAGGGGATTTTATTATGTGTAAAAATCGATTGATATTTTTACTCTTCGTAATGGTTTCGGTGAGTTTATCCGCGAATTATCCCAAGCACTACCACGAATCCGGCGGGTACGCAACGAACATTGAGGCCGGGCTGGGGGGGAAAGTCATTAAAGTGACAAACCTGAATTCCAGCGGATCCGGTTCTTTGAGCGAGGCTGTAAGGGCATCGGGTAAAAGGTTAATCGTATTTGAAGTCGGCGGTGTTATTTCGGGTGATCTCACTATCAGTAACGGTGATGTAACCGTTGCCGGGCACACCGCTCCGTATCCGGGAATTACCATAATTCGCGGGACGGTGGATATTTCTGCAAACAATGTTGTCATTTCCCATATTGCTGTCCGGGTGGGTGACGCTACGGGAGAGGCGGACGGTATCGTGATTTACAGTACCAATGTCGTGTTGGACCATGTCATTTCAACCTGGGGTGTCGATGAAACCCTCACGCTGAAAGGATCCGACAATGTCACCCTCTACAAATGCGTCATAGCCGAGGCGCTGTCCCACTCCGTGCACGAGGAGGGGGAGCATTCCAAAGGCAACCTTATTTTCCGCATCTGCGATCCCGTTTCCATCATAGGGTGCCTGTACGCGCACAATCGCATGAGAAACCCGCGGATTTCCGACAGCAGGGTGGTGATGGTCAATAGCATTGTCTACGATCCGGCTACCGGTAAAGATGACGATAACGGGGGGCACAACTACTTCGTGCATCTGGGCGATAACGGTGAACAGCCCAATATTCCCGAAGTCTCCTTCGTCGGCAACGTCGGTCTTCATGGACCCGATACCGATGTCAAAGCCCAGTATTTGCTCAACGGCCATAAAGACGAAAAGGGTAAAGCCTACATGAAAGACAACATCATCCAGGACAGAGATGGTAAAAATCTGACCATAGCCGACGGAGGAATCATTCCTCTCGACGAGCCTCCACTCTGGCCCGACGGCCTGGAAACAATACCCGCGCATGAAAGTATTTATGAAGTATTACGAACAGTCGGTCCTCAACCCGGCAGGCGGGAGTCGGTAACAAAGAGGGTTGTCACGACCGTCGCCGATGGAACCGGCGGGATCATCAATTCCCAAAATGAGGTTGGCGGCTATCCCAATTACAATGCAACCAAACGTGCCCTGACGGTACCGAACGGGGCTGAAGCCCGGCGCGCCTGGCTTGATTCCATTGAAAACAGCATCGCGGTAGATAAAGAGATTGATCTGTCAAGGCTTTATAGCCGCATCGGGTCGAAAGACAGTGATAAATTATCTGATCGAGTTAACGCTTCTTCAGGCAGGAAACGAAAAAATCCGGCGATAAAAATCAATCAGGCGTATTCAAATCGTCAACACCTCATCACCTCTTTGACTCTTCCTGCTCCCAGCAGTGTCGGAATGACACTTTTTGATCTTTCCGGAAAAAATGTCGCAGCTCTTCGGGCGCAAAAGCTTCTTCCGGCCGGTACGCACGATTTGAAAGTAGATATACACCATCTGCCGGCAGGGAGCTATATGTTCCGGTTCAAGATCGGCAGCACTGTTCAAAGCTTATTTTACATTCATGACATATGACATCTTGTGTACGGACTCTACGGTAACGGATTGCTACGCAGAGGTAAACTAACAACCTAGTGTGCCACATTTAATCTGACAATCGATTTGCCGTTTTCTTTAGTGATAGAGACACCGTGGACTGCGTTTGCAGGTGAAGCCCGGCCGCTTAAAATTTTCATACCAAGAATAGTATATGTTGCGGATGATGTTGCACGCCGGTTTTTTGTTACGATCTGAGGCGTGCGGATGGTACGGGTTGGTTCAGGATATTTCAGCTTTTTTGTTTTGCCGATAATTCCGGCGAACTCCTTTATTGCTTCAGGAACATCCGCCACGGGAATAACCGTTTTACCATCCATAAATGAAGGTTTGTAATCCGTTGTGGATTCTGAATTTGTCGGTTGATTTCCCTTGCAGTTGACGTAGTAGTTATCCACGGAATTCCAAAAGCCGATATTATCACTATAATATGTACCAATCGGCCCTTCATCATAGCCAAGGTCTTCTTCTTTACCGGAACCGACGCCATCGAAATAATTTTTTTCACAATATACTTTTGCACCCTGCCTGCTGTTTATGGCAGTTTCAGGAATAAGGAGATAGTAATTATTGAAAACTGATGCTACCCCACCGCGAATGCTCGGGACACGTGAGTGCACATTGTTGAAAAGATTATGATGCATGGAAATCTGCCAATCCGAAGAGTTATCCTTGTCCGAATAACCGATGAGACTAGTTTTCCATGCGTCGTGAATATAATTCCATGATATGGTAACTTGCCTGCACCCTTTCTTTAAATCAATCAATCCATCGTAATCATCTTTTTTAACATCGTCATAGTTGTTGTATAATTCACAATGATCAATCCATATCCTTGATGAGGAACCCTCAATGTGTATAACGTCATTATCATGATCACTCCCCTTGACTTCACCGGGATAGGGATAATTCATGGTGATATTCTGGATGATAATATCGGAAGCGTCTTTGATAAGAAATGATGATTGGGTAAGCTTGGCACCAGTACCGACTCCAATAAAATGCTTGTTACTGGAGCAGACTATCAGGGCATTGCTGATAGAACCGTTGATTTTGATTGTTCTTCCGCCTGACGATTGTGCAGCACTTATAAGTTCGCCTGCAGAACTTACGGTTACAGAACCACCTCCGCTTGAAGGCTTCGCATACCCGACAAAGGTGGTATGGTCAACTTCCGCCTGCGGCTTCATAACACCAATTTGTAACACTACAGCAGCACCCAATGTTACGAAACGGTTCATAGCTATACTTCCTTGAAGTGTTGTGGACTGATTATTTAATGGCTTAAATATGAATAGTGATCACATCATTTGAAATAATGGCTGCCCCTTACAAGCTGTTTTTGTGAGCAGCAATAACCAAGAATAAGTCAATGGGGTATCGTAGAAAAAATATAACGAATTTGAATCGGTTTTTTCTTTTTATTTATTATAATTTACTTTCATCCAATTCTAGGTTGAGTAAAACGATGTGGAGAAAACCACATTATCTTAAAAAAAGAAAATATCTATCGGTTATCATTGATGATACCGGGGGTTCAGCTTGATCTCCCATGGCCACATATAGTGCCACTGCTGGTGCATGACCTGAGGATCGTCGGTGACGCGGCACTCTTGTACCGCTGTTTTATTATCCCAATGTCCCATATACCGTTGCCGGGAGGTTCCGCCTCCCAGGCATATTTTATACGCTTCTTTATTACCTGTAAAAGCGTAATCGATCAGTGCGTCAAAGAATCGAAAAATACCGTAATGATCCAGCAAGTTTTCTTCACCGTAGATGCTTTCTATTCCATAAGCGACAAAATGGTTCGCGTTCATCACCACTCCGTTGTGGCTGCTCGAGTATAGGGTGATATAATCCTTCTCGCTGTTTTTAATGCCGACATTCTTAAAAAAATCTACCGCCATATGGTGGTCATTGATATTATCGTTATCGTAAACCTCGACGATTAATTTGACTGATAAAGGATAGTTCTTCAGCTGTTCGTCGCTGATGCCGAAAATGTACCAGGGGGCGGATAAGAACATGCATGCGCCATTACCGCCCCAGCCACGTTCTGTTATGAGACGGTAGGCTACTGAAGGAACCGCTCCGGCCCCGAATGACTGTCCGAAAAAAGCCACACGTGAAGTATCCGCTGCGTTTTTGCATCGTGATAACGCAGAGTCGATCCCTGCATATATGCTCCGGTACTTTTCAAGAACGAGTTCTTTTGAGTCGGCCTTGGGAAAAAAAGGAAAGCTTGGAAACAGCACTGCAACGCCACGACTGACAATATGGGTAATAAACGGTTCGAACATTTCCGGTTCCTGACCGATGTATCCATGTAAAAACACGCACACCGGGTATTTGTCCTTATAATCGTGCGGTGTAAACAGATAGCCGGTTACCTCTTCCGCTATTGTAAAAGAGTCACGATCCATGTCGCAGGTGCCGTCCGCACCGTATCCTTCGGCAATGGGATTTTCCATAACGCTGAAGTCTTCATTGGCACCGATGCGTTCCTTGATGGTTGTCTTCACGTGAGTGGCGTACTGTTTCCATGTACGCCGGTGAAATTTAACAAATGCACGCCGTGCGCGTCTGAAACGACTGACTTCGATTGATGGATTACGAACGCTTATCCATGGATTGATATAAGGACGTGAAATGATGAGTGAGCGAGCCGAATCCGTCACGACGGTGGCTTTGAACGGTTTCCCTTCTCCCGGCTTGCCCGGACTCAGTGTATCGCTGTTGCGAAGCGCCGCAAAGCCTGCAGTATCGCCTGAGAACGATGCGGCACATGACATGGAATAAACCCGGAACATGAGTGAATCCAACTCGTTTTCTTCGCCCCCGAAAGCCGCATCTCCCAAAGGGGTCGCGTTATCCGCGACCAGCCAGTCGCCGATCCTCCTGTCGCTGTAAGTAAAAAGAAAGGCCTTGTTTTTCCCGGGTAAACCTATCGTATTGTAGAGGTCCAATCCTATCCGCGGATCGTTAATGTTATCATCTTCAAAAACCTGCATCACCAGTTTCGCATGTTTTGGAAATGCCGCCAGCTGGGTTTTATCGATACCAAAGGTATACCAGGGGGCCATTATGTATAGCAACAGGTTGTTGGTCCCCCACGACTTCTGCTGGTATGCCATTCTGGTTATTGCCGGAGCGGCACCACCTCCGAATCCATGGCCGACAACAGCCAGCTGCGTGGTATCGAACCTTCCCGGAAGTGCCGCCAGGACATCTTCGAAATCGTCCAATGCGAGCTTGTAGGTCGTGATATGTTCTCTTGTAAGGGTAAACCTGTTGATGGGGGGGTACATGACCCCGTGACCGAGTGAGTTGATGTGATTGATAAGGTGGGCGTACTCCTCAGGGGGAGTCTGGCCGTATTTGTGAAGCAGAAGAACCATCGGCACCGGTTTTTCACTTTTCGGAGGAAGGAAGACAGAAATGCGTTTACGGTTCTTTCTTTTTGCGGCTACCGTAATGTGCTCGCCGATAAATGGCTGCGCGGATTGATCGGCGGCACGCGGTGATACACCCACGGTCATTGCTACGAGGAGTACAAGATTCATTTGTTTATGCATGATGTCAATCAATCCCCTGTTGTTGATTTTTATTTAGCCTGTTTATAAATCGAGCGGGCTCTTTCAACCGGTTTATAATATTTTCTCCTGGGATTCCAGGGCCTGCGCCACTTAAAAAGGTATTTTTCATAGTGGTAGGGCGTTACCGGCCGGTCTGTCACCCGTAATTGAGCTATCGGTCTCCCGTTTTGCCAATATCCCAAAAATACCTGCTCTTCAACTCCGCCGCCAAGTGCAATTCGACCGGCAATAGTGTCCCCGGTGAAGGTATATGAAGCAAGAGCGGCGGATATGCGTCCGTGTACCATGGTATCAATAATGTCCGCATTATTACTTTCATACCATAAAGGGCTGATATGTTTCGCTTTTAAGGCGCTGTCACTATTGACAATAATAAAATCTTTACATTTCTCGGATACCGGAAGAGAATAATAGAGGTCTTCCGCCATTCGCCAGTCATTAAAACGCTCCTCTTCGAAAACCTGTATAACCACGCGCATTTCCCGAGGTAATTCCGCCATTTCCCGGGGTGAGATATAGTGTACATACCATGGTGCAATGATATGCAAAAAGGAACCGTTTTTTCCCCACCCCTTTTTTATCAATACCTGGTGCGCAACTGAAGGCACTGCCCCGCCGCCGTAGGAGTGTCCGATAAGGCCGACACGCGAAGTGTCACTGCGGTGACGTAAGAGCGTCATAGCTTCTTCAATGCTGCTGAAAAGCAGATTATAGCGTCTCCTGTTATTGATAGTTGGCCGGAAAAGAATATACGATGGAAAAACCACAATGTTTCCGTGACTGACCAGATGTTGTATATATCCCTGATAATAATCGGGCACAGGCCACTGAAACCCATGAATGAAAAAAATAACCGGGTAGTGAGCACCATTGTCATCGGGATAAAAGAGGAAGACCGGATATTTTTTCACGAAGCCCGCCGGTATGAGGGTGTCGCAGGCTGCGGCAAATTCTCCATGAGAGCCGAAACCACTCTTGATCGGACTCCACCGGAAAGAGTGTGCAGTCAAAAATGTCAAAAAAATCAGGCCATGGCAGGCGGCAGTGAATAAATTCCTTTGCATAGAGACGAAAATAGCTCACCGATCGTCGGAAGCGGAAGTGTAATAAGAAGACGGTTAACCTGCCCGGAGGGTCAGTGTTAAGCCGGTTTATTTCGCACATCCATGCCCTCATCCCCGAGCGTGTGTTTACCGACTCCTCACGTATCGAATAACGCTACCTTCCCACCAATTCCCCGAACGTGAGATACGTTGAAATTGTTGTATGCGGCGAACTCTTTTATTCTTTTGTATTGTACTCAAAAAGGTACGGAAAAGTGATTTAAAATAACAACATACGTCTCCCGGAACCGGTTTTTACGTATATTAATATCGGGTATTCATAGTCGGAAAAAAAGCCTTCCCGGTCTTTTCCTGGGGGGAAAGACCGCCGACCGGGAGAACAGGAAACACATTATGAGTAAAAGAAATAGCTCCAAACCTGCTGCCGCCTTTGCCTGCTTCCTGGCCGTAATCATGACTGTCGCCGGAGTTCCGGCACAGACACCGATGTCCCAGAAGACTGCAAATTCCATAATGAGCCGGAATCCGGCGCCGTATACGGACGGCGGACGCACATGGAGCTATGTGATCGGCACGGTCCTGAAAGCCTTCCAGGAATTGTATCTGAGAACGGACAACGCCGCGTACCTGACCTATATCCGCAATACGGTCGACGCGGAGGTGAATTCCAACGGCACAATGAATAAGTACAAAGTGACCGAATACAATCTCGATCAGGTACGGGAAGGGGCGTCGGTGCTTTTTCTGTATCTGAAAACAGGTGAGGCCGGATATAAAACTGCCATCGATCTTATTCGTACCCAGTTGAATGTCGGTCAGCAACCCCGGACTTCGGAAGGGGGGTTCTGGCATAAGCAGGTCTACCGCTTTCAGATGTGGCAGGATGGGCTCTATATGGCGGAGCCTTTTTATGCCGAGTATTCCAAAACGTTCAACAATGCCGACACCGCCGATCTGAATGATATTGTCAAACAGTTCATCCTCATGGAAAAACATGCCCGCGACAGCGCCACCGGACTTATCTATCACGGCTGGGACGAAAGAAAGGAACAGAGCTGGGCAGACAAGGTCACCGGTTGTTCCAAATCCTTCTGGGGCCGGGCCATGGGCTGGTATGCAATGGCGCTCGTCGACGTGCTGGATTATCTTCCATCGACGTATGCGAAGAGGGACGACCTTATCGCCATCCTCCAGCGGTTGACATCGGCCCTCGTTAACTATCAGGATTCCGTTTCCGGGTGCTGGTATCAGGTCGTTGACCAGGGCGACCGAACCGGCAATTATCTCGAGTCGTCGGCAACCAGTATGTACGTGTATACGCTTTTCAAAGCGGTCAGACTCGGGTATATCGACCAGAGTTTTCAAACCGCCGCGCTCAAAGGGTATCAGGGCATACTCACCACGTTCGTCACCGAAAACGGTGGAAGCATCACCGTAAGTAAAACGTGTCAATCCGCCGGACTGAGCGATGACCGAAACGGCACGTTCGAGTATTATATCAACGAATCGGTTGTTTCCAACGATGGAAAGGCTTTAGGGCCCTTTATCCTTGCAAGCCTCGAATATGAGAACCGGACGACGGCCCGCCCGGCAGTGCCCGAGGTTCATACAATTAACCGCGGCCGTTCAAACGTTTTCATTGATGCGTGCACGGGGCGTGTGACCGTTCGTTTCTCTCTTGCGCAACAGTCGGCGGTTTCGTTGGGTCTTTTTTCGATCGACGGAAAAGAACTCCTCCGCCGGGACTGCGGTTCCTTGCAGCAAGGAGTGCACTTACAGGCAATTGATATGTCGCATTTTTCCGCAGGGGTTTATCTGTTAAAGAGCCTTATAGGGGATCTTTCCGTTTGCTCCGTCATTCATTTTAGCGGCTGAAGCCGCCGGTGAAGAGGCTGTCGGGCCATAACCTGCCGCACTGGTTCAGGTTGCCGAAGTTCCCGTCGCCGCTTTTTACGTTGACACAGATATAAATAAAACGGCGAAAGTGATAGAAATTCCGTCTTCGTAGTGAACCTCGGGAAAAAGTAAAAATAATTCCCAACAGCTTACTTTATTTTATTACCACCCGACGTACGACCGACTCGCTGCCGCTGAGGACCTTGATAAGATACATCCCTTTCGGCGTGCCGGCAGTGTTGATCGAACACATTCCCGATCTGATGCCGCGTTGAAAATAGACTGCCGATCCTTTCAAATCAACCATGGTAACCGAAACCGGTGCGGTGTTTATTCCTGAAACAACGATTTTTTCCCCGATGTCGAGCCGGATTTTATCCCTGCCCTTCGCAATGTCGACAGGAATGGTTGCATGTAGAGGCTGGGGAGAAAGGCGGATCATGAAAACATCATGCACCCCCACCGGGCTCGGCGTAGTGTAGGTGCCGGCGGTCCATTCCCCAAGATCCTGATGCCCCCACACGTCACGGACAAGGTACGTATCTCCCTCTTGAATTCCGCCGCCAACGGCATTTCCGATTTCACTCGCGGTGATACTCATCGATACAGAACCCCCGTTGTTCCGGTTGAAAAACAGCACCGCGTAATTGGTGTCGCTTTTATCGTAGCTTTGGCTGAGCAATTTTTTGACCCATACCTCTGAATCGCCGGATTTCACCCGGACTCCCTGCTTGCCGAGGGAGTCTTGATCAACCCTGATTACCTCTCCGTTGGTCAGAATATCTCTCGTTGTATTACTCATGTTTCGAATGTCGTTGCCGGCAATGAGCGGAGCCGCCATCATGCACCAGAGTGAAAAATGAGCCCGGTCCTCCGCCGTGTTGGTGGCGCCGTTTCCAACCTGCATCATGTCGGGATCGTTCCAGTGGCCGGGCCCGGCATACTGACTCAGGTTGACGGTACCGTCCATGTTCGCGAGAATACCGCCCCAGCAGGGCACTCCGGAACATCCTCCGTTCCAGTCGATATCGCCGGTGGTGCGCCACAGATTGCCG
>JAFGHA010000203.1 GCA_016930275.1 Chitinispirillaceae bacterium | reverse complement strand
GAAAAGATAAGTAAGGCATTTATACTCTCATTTTATTCTTATAAGAAAAAATGATGGCTGAATCCGTACGTTTCATGAACGGCAATGAAAATTAGCGTACCGGTCCTCTGGCAAGCCTGCAATTATAGTAAGACAATAAATGCCGCAGACGTCCTAAAAGAGGCGTAGTTCAAATTGGAAGGATGAAGAAGCCCCTGAGAAAGTTCGGCCTCAGGGAGAGGTCAGCAGCGACTCGCCCGTCATCTCCGCCGGTTTCTCAATTCCGAGCAGTTCAAGTATCGTCGGTGCAACGTCACAGAGCTTTCCGCCCTCACGTAGCGCTTTCGCATTCGACCCGACTACGGTGAGCGGTACCGGGTTCGTGGTATGCGCGGTCATGGGTGAACCGTCTTCGAGTTGCGTTTGTTCGGCGTTACCGTGATCGGCGGTGAGAATGCAGACACCACCCTGTGCCAGTACCGCCTGCACCACGTCGTTCACGCAGGTGTCAACCGTCTGTACCGCGGTGACGATCGCATCGTAGATGCCGGTATGACCGACCATGTCGCAGTTGGCGAAATTGCAGATCACCACATTGAATTTTTTACTGTTGATGGCCTCGACCAGCTTGTCGCGTACCTCGAAGGCGCTCATTTCCGGTTTGAGATCGTACGTGGCGACTTTAGGACTGTTAACGAGAATACGCTCCTCGTTTGGGAACGGGTCGTTCTGCTGTCCGTTGAAGAAGAAGGTCACATGTGCATACTTTTCTGTTTCTGCGCAACGCAGTTGTTTCAGCCCGTTCCGCGCTATCACTTCGCCGAGCAGATTGGCATTCTGCATTTCGGGATACGCTTCATCGAAATGGCCGTCGTCATAATAGTGAGTAAAGGCGATAAAACAGGGGAGGAGGAATTTCCGTTCGAATGCGGGGAATTTAGGTTCAACGCACGCTTTGGTGAGCTGGCGGGTGCGGTCAAAACGAAAATTGAAGAAGATTACAGCGTCGTTTTCCGTCATTCCCTGATAATCGATGGTGCATGGTTTGACAAATTCATCAGTTTCCCCGGCGGCGTACGCCTGCTCGATCGCTTCACGCCAGTTTTTGACCGGTGTACCGATACCTTCGACAAATGCCCGGTAGGCGAGTTCGGTGCGATCCCACCGGTTGTCGCGGTCCATGGCGAAGTACCGGCCGATTACGGTCGCTACCCTACCGATCCCTGTTGTATCAATACCCTTCTGCAGAAATTCCATGTGTTCCAATGCTGATTTCGGCGGGGTATCACGACCGTCGGTGAGTGCATGGATCAGCACGTTGGAGAAGTTCTGCTGTTTGCAGACTTCGAGCAGCGAGATGCAGTGACGGGTTACCGCATGTACTCCTTCTTCCTGAATCAGGCCGATAAGATGCAGGTTACCGCCTTTCTCTTTCGCGAAATCGATCGCTTTTTTGAATGCGGCATTGGTGTAAAAATCGCCGTCAGAAACCGATTTATCAATACGGGTAAGACTCTGGTAGACGATACGTCCGGCACCGAGGTTGAGGTGGCCGACTTCACTGTTTCCCTGGTAACCGTCGGGAAGTCCGGCACTCAAACCTGAGGTTTTAATAAGGGTGGTGGGTGATTCCGTTTCATATCGGTCGGTATACGGCGTTTGCGCGCTGTAAATTGCATTTGACTGTTCGGGTTTTCCCCGGCCCCATCCGTCGCGGATAATCAGGCAGACTGGTCGTTTTTTCATGGTAGTATAATCCTTTCAATAATGTTTTCGTTTGAAGAGTGGATAAAAATACGTTTTAAGCCCGGGAATATGCCATGCGGGAAGGAAAAAACGAAAAGAGATCCGGTTCCTGCGGTGCAGCTCCTCAAGGAGCAGGGGATTGTTCCGTAAAATATACGGGTAAAGGTTGGGGAGGAACCTGGGAGAGTGTGATGTTACCGGAAAAAATCCCGCAGAGCTGAAATCTCTGCAGTAATTAATTTTCCTGGGTGTGCAGTTGGCCCCAGTTGCTACCATATATTATGAGTCATTCCGGCGAAGGCCGCGGACGGGAACACTATATTTTTTTCTGGGTGTTTTCCCGGCTTACGAGACGTATTCGATAATGCGCATCGCTGGAAAGAAAGATGATAGATTACCGCGGAACGGTACAATTTCTCGGGGCCGGTTTGTTTCAAAGACGATATCGGCAGATATCTGCATAGGTAGCCCCGACAGAGCTTTTGCACCTGACAGGGTCATTGATACAGGAGCTGATTGCTTTGGGCCAGTAACTCCTCATGCAGCTTTTGGGCTTGCCTTTGAAGTGATGGAAGCAACGGTAAAGTAGCTGGTCTGTATGATTTCTGAAATGGGCTGGGCAGACAGTCTGGTGAAATATCTATTCTTTTAGTCAATTGATCCCAAACACGATCAGTAGTATCGCAAAGTTGTTCATAACTCAATGGAATGGCACGTGGAGGCAGGGCGCTCAATATATAAGAATAGGTGTTAACCCAAAGACGAAGCCAATAATTAGGATCGCTCACATGCCAATCGTGGTTTGTGACGTCATTAAAGTCGAAAGGCCGATGGTCTGAACCGAACTCATGGTGGACAAGCCAGGCCATATATTTTCTGGAAAAAGTATCAATGTTATGTTGCTCGATAAAGCGGGTATGCTGTTTGATTAATGAAAATACATGCTGAACCGGTTCACGAAAAGGAATTAGAATAGTGGCGTTGGGAAATGCCCGGGCAATGGAATCGAGACGAAGAATATTATTGTTGTTCTTGGATAAATAGCGCTTATCGGAATGGTCCTTCAAGATAAGGGCGACGTACAGTCGGAACTTGGCAGTGGTTTCCTTATCTGCATGCATTACCGATAATTTATCCGGTTGTATATAGTCAGACCCGCAAAATATTCGCCAGAATACTTCTTCAAATGCTTCAGGGCTGTCATAGTCGATGAATATTCCGTCACCATGTGATCTTTCCTCCGCCGGTTTTTTGCGTCGGGAGTATTTTGTAAAACCGCACCACAAATTCGGTGCCAGTACAAACGGCATGTTTCGATATGTCAACGAACAGAAAGTGCCGGTTTGGTACAATTGCCGCATTAAAATCGTGGTTCCGGCACGTGCCAGACCGGCGACGAAGACATGGTTTCCTTTTGAGACATCGCGTGTTTTGGAGCCGTAGACCATGGCTTCGAGGTCAAAAACCGCCTCGCCGAACAGGGAACTCCCCAGCGCCAGTTGGTGGAGCAGCCTTGAATAAAAATTGTAGTTCATTTCAGACAAAACGCGACCTTACAACACTATAGGATACGGAAAAGACCGTAATGGTTATAATCCCATATAAGGACTTAAGCCATTGGTAAATAGGCCAGTGAACTAAAACGGAAACAACGAGCATAATAAAAAAAGGTGAAAATGCGGCAATCAAAGTGATGAATAAAAACAGTGACTGGTAAAATAGCCGCCACGAGTAACGTGGAAGCACCTTCTCCTTCCAATGATCAGAAATGGATGGCGACCGGATTATCAAGATTACCCTGGATGCAATATCTCGTATCTTGAAAATTCTGGTTATTACTCCTATACGAAAAAAGAGTTCAATGAAACCGATGCAGCAAAGAATAGATATGAAAAAAACCATAACTGCTACTCAACCGAATTGGTTTTCTTTTGGTCATCGTGAAGTTTTTTCACCTTTTTTATCAACCTCTTGAAGGGATACCAGAGAAAGGCAAAAATGGCAACGAAGATTGATCCTAGTATGCCTAAAAGTACGGTAATAGTGCCGGCACCCAACCCTGGGCCCACATATGCCATCGAAAAGGCAGGGTTCAGGAATATAAGAGACGCGGAAAATAAAAGAGATTTTAACGGCATTGCAGCTTCTCCTTCCACCTGAGGTCAATTTCTTCAGAGGATATGTACCTGGCCCAATGAATTGCACCGGAAGTATTTGGTGATAGTGAGTTCACATATTCCCATCTGGTTTTATTCTGAGAAATTCGCAGTATACGGTTTTTATCGGACTCCTCTATTATTACATCGCCGTTCGGAAGTATCATTGAGCGACCACCGGTTTGAGAAAAAACTTTTTCTTCTGTCATCACTCGCGAGTATGGCAGATCGACGGTATTGTTACGATAATCGTACAGGTAGATTTCTGATGTATTTTCAACGAGGAATCTGCTCTCATTTTTTCCCCTGACGATGTCATTTCCGAAAATACTGTAACGGCCGTTTCCAAGTGGATTTATATCATGTTGACCAAGCCATGGGCCGGTTTTTAACCAGATCAGCCTGTTGGAATCAGGCCTGAACAATGCAACGGTCGAAAGATGACGCATGCTCAAGGCCACGTCACCCAACTCTGCTGGAAAAGAGTTATTCATAATAGGCTGGGCGTCATTGAGATGGATGCGATCCAGTTCAAATTCACCTACACCGTAAACAAGAGAACGGTGGCCGTTTTTCACTAAAATATCGGTTATTGAATATTCACTCAGGATTTTTCCCTCCAATGAAACGACTGCAAAGCCGTCGTCTCTTATAGGAAACACGGTGTGAACAATCGGTGGTTCAACTACGATAGGAGCTAAGATATTTCCATCGCAATCAAGTTCAAGGGAATGATGGAAGTGACGATCTATTGTCCATACTATTTTTCCGCATGGGTCAAGACGTACCATGGGGCCTTCCCCGCTGGTGAACAACAGATCACCGTCCGGAAGCATTAGAGGATGCTGCGCGCGATAGGCCATACGGGTATTCGCGTCGCCTTTATGCCTGGGCGTCAGTTTGAATACTTCAGACAACGGGGGTACCCATGTATGAATAACCTTCTGATTTGATACGGATAATAATTGCACGATAGTCTGGGCGTACTTCTTGCTGTATCTTGAAATCAGAAGGTACCCGTTGTCGATGAAATCCGGATCACGTGACCTGAAGCCGCTGAACGAGAAATCGGTGCGGCGCTCTTGATAATCATATTTAATATGATCCTTGAGTGTTTTTGGTGGTCTGTCTTTGAAGGTGATGAAATCATGTATCTCTTTTGCCGGCTGATACAGATATCGCCAGGGGAATATTCTATAATATGCAGTTGTAAACCCCCATACAAAAAAGAATGCCGCCACTAAATAGAAAACAGCAATTTTTTGTAGAATCCTTTGCCGTTCAGAAGTCGGTTTATTTTCCTGTTGCAAGTTGACACTCTCGAATCAATGCTGCCGGTAGATGCTATGAATACTTGATGAACCGGATTGTACATTCAGCAGTTCATGGGGGTTGAATCGATGTAAAGCGCAGGATACCTGGAAATTTACCTGCCTGAATAATTGAGACGACTACCGTTCCACCTGTCTTTTTTTAATTTTACAGGGATCGATTCTGTTCCATGGCTGTAAATGCCGGCTGCAATAAGGTTATTATAGAACACTTCACCTGTTTTTGTCGATATAATAGTTTGTTGAAAAGATGATTATGAAGGATGAATGATGGTGTGGAGAAACCATATTTATTAATAATTTGTTTATGTATCGGATTGCAATGTACTATCGCGAAAAACGATCGGAATACTGGAAAATGTCTGAAAACGGGAATGTCGTCTATTCGCCTTCAACACTCGTCCTGCGGTTTATTGAAGTGGTGCTGGTTATATTTTTCTGTATTGGTACGGTAACGCATCTGTCTGATGTATTCAGAATGGGATTCTTCGGCTATTCATCCGCATTCGGTGTGCCCCGATCGGTCAATGTTTTCTGGACTGCTCTGCTGTTTATCGATCCCCTGGTGGTATTTCTTCTTTTAAAGTATCGTATTACGGGAACGCTTGCTGCCGTGGTAGTGCTTGTCGCGGATGTTGCAGTAAATGCAATTGTTGGCGTGAAGAGTCCTTTCGTTGGAACGCAGTTCGCTCTGCAATGCGGAGCAACCGTATTTACTGTACCTGCAGCGGTTTTTATGATTGGTATGTCAGCAGGAACCTCTTCGGTGAAAAATGTTGTCGGTAGAGTTTTTTCATCTATCCCGATTGTCGGAATCACCGTAGGGCTATTGTTGCATCTGCGTGGTTTCGCGGAGATTGCACAAGGTAATGCGACACTGTGGACGATATGGGTTCATGTGTCGATGACACTGTTTGATGTGGCGATGCTCATCGGACTGGCGTTGCGCTTGCGTCTGGCATTCATTACGGGAGTGGTGGCCGCCTCACTGTTCGGATTACTGCAACTCGGGTTCGCCGTGGCGAACAGCATCGGAACCGGTCCGTCGTTCACCATTCCCATGGGCATAACTGCAGGAGTATGCATTCTGGCAATCGCGGCATTACTTAACGACCGGCAAAAAATGGTGCGGAAAACGGGCATCGGAGGTTTTTAACAGTGAGATTATATACGAAGATGATAATTGCTTTTACGGTGTTGTGCCTGATGATCGAATGTACTCCTGCTGAAAATCCGGTTTGGGTACGCATCGATGACGGATTCACGTATGCGAAACTCAAGGCTCCGGCCACGTCGTTCAGTGCCGATTCCGCGATTACCGTGGTCAGGATCGATCCCAAGCGGTACAACCTGAAACTCTACACCGTTTCGGAACTCGGCGGTGAAAACCGGACTGTTCGTGAATGGACGGAGGCGTTTGGGCTCATCTGCGCGTTCAATGCGGGAATGTATCTGACGGATTATAAAACAAACTGCGGGTATATGAAAAATCATGCGCATTTCAACAATAAACGGATCAATAAAACCTATCATTCTTTTGCGGCATTCAACCCGGTACAAACAGACGACGCGCCGTTCCGTATATTCGATGACGAAGTGACCAGGGCTGATTCGATCATAAACAGGTACCGGACCGTTATTCAAAATCTCCGTCTTGTCAAACGACCGGCACTCAACCGGTGGGGCCGTCAGGAAAAACGGTGGAGTGAAGTGGCGCTCGGTGAGGACCGCAGCGGGAATGTGCTGGTGATTTTTTCACGGATGCCGATGACCATGTTTGATTTCAACGAACTGGTTCTGTCGCTGCCGATCGGTCTGCAGTGCGCTCAGCACCTTGAGGGCGGGCCGGAAGCATCACTGTATATCAACCACAATGGTGTGGAGATCGCGCGTACCGGTGGTTACGGCGCCGACTGCAGAAGCGAGAACAGTGACACGCTTTTCAGGCAGTTACCGAATGTGATCGGAGTGGTGAAACGGTAGGTGAGGGGCTGATTGTTACAGTCACCTGACCCCTCGGTTCTGGCGTAATGCCGGGACCGTTACGGGAACGAGCGCGCGTGAACGTACCGATTCTTATCGTGTCACCTCTGCAGGGACCGGGAAAACATAAACCCCATTTCCCGTTTTTGCCGCAGTCTTTCCAGAGAATAACTGCTTCCCCAGCAGGTTGGTGAAAACACCGGTTGCTGAAAGTGAGGCGGATTGTTCCTGGTTGCGCTGCAGCCCGGGAATGCTGAGCCTGTATGACGAAGCAGTCTGGTGCGCAGTCTGGTGCGGCGCAACGGCTGGTGCAGGTTGCTTCCTGGTATGTGTACTTGTCAGATAGCCGTTGATTGCATCAAACCATTTCTGTGCCATTTTTTCTTCGCCCGCCGGGTTCGGGTGTATTCCGTCGTACTGATCTCCCCCGGAGATAAAACCGGCAAACTGGTCAACAAGAATTACCGGAGAGGTTTCAGTTGTCTGCTGGGTTACCAGTGTTTTGATTCTGTTGTTGAGATCACTGACGAGGGAAGAGGCGCTCGATGATGCATTGCAGGGGATGAGCGTCGCAAGAAAAATTACCACATTCTCATTTTTGCCGCGCAGTTTCTGGATGATCTGAGTGATTTCCGTTTGGGTGGTGTTATTATCCTGCCCCTGAATGCAATCATTGGAACCGATATGGAGCAGTACCATTTCTGGAGAATAGCGGGTAAGCCAGTTGTTGATATTGTCGTTCGCTTTATTGAGTATCTCGTCCGCCCGCCACCCCCAGTGCCCTTCGTGATCCCTGTCGAACTGCTTTCCCTTGTAATCAGCGTAGCTGCGCGTCACATTATTGAAATTTGTTGTCATCGACCCGACAAAATCAAAGGAGATTCCGGCATCGATGAGTTTTTTCCAGAGCGGATAGCGGTAGCTGTCGTGGTCGCCGGCTGCCTGGGTGATGGAGTTTCCGTAGGGGGCGATTTTGACAACCTGCTGCAATTGCCTGGAATCGGCGGGGAGAGGTACAAACAGTGCGCAAATGGTCAATACTGATAGAACCCTGATGATCATTCTCTTTCTCCCTGTGGTATGGAAACTGAATATCTGACAGTAATATAAGTAAATAGTGACGAATTCGGAAGAAATTGTATTGTCGACGCCGGGTACTTCAGATAGTAAGCACCCATAATAAATGTGAGCATCACGAATGTTTGCCCGGGATCCTGGCCGGTCCTTCAGTTCTCCGGAGTACACCGGCTGCGGAATCCGGTATCCCCGGGGCGGCGCCTTTGCGGATTGCTTTCCCTCCGATGCCTCCTCCACCGGTTTCCCAATAAGCACGACCGATTGAAAAACAGATTTGTTACTCGGGTGATTTAACCGGAGCCGCACTCCTGCTGTTGAGGCACTCCCAGTGTTCATCAACTTTTTTGCTTCCTTTACATGCCCAGCAGGTACCGGAACCGTTGCACTTGGTGCATTTACCGGTACCTTTACAGAACGGGCAGGAGGTTTTATAGGAAAAATGTTTGATTGCGGCGTCGTCAAAGAGGTTGGGGCTGACCGTCAGCCGTTCTTTTTCTCCTTTGCAGAAGGGGCATACCCCGGAACCGCTGCAGAACGAACATTTGCCGTCGGAAATGTTGGTGCATAACGGACAGGCGGTCTTGTCGTAGCGGGCGCTCCGCTGCTCAAATCTGGTGCAGCCGAGTCCGACAATAAGGGCAAACAGAATAACGACTGATAAACGAACCATTTTACCTCCTCTTTTGACCTTGTTTGAATCCGGTCCGGTCTGCCGGGAACCCCGGTGCAAGATTCGCATTACGAATGCGCCAACCGGTATATTTTTATTTTCGCCGGATACCTGCCGCGATGTCTGGAAATTATACTGGCATCGGGCCGGTTGCTGTTTCTGCGATTCAGACGGCAGCCAGTAATATACCACAATCACATCCGCTCAAACCAGAGGAGTTTAATCCATGAACGAGAACGAATCACCTATTCATTCAATAAACGTAGGGCTGGGTACTTCCGGAGCAGTGGTACCGGCTGGCGAAAAGAACGGACAACATCCGTGGGTGGTGCTCATATGTTCGGATCTCGGGTGTACCACCACTACTGCACAGCGTATCGGTGCGGCGACACTCAACGAATTTCTGTCAACGAATCAGGTGATTATCTCCGGTAACGTGACGACGGATCTACCCGAAGATATCGAGCCGTTTCATATTGAATACCGGGTGACCGATGTAAAGGATTTTTCGCGGGCGGCAATGGCGGAAAAACTGCCACTGCTGCAACAGCTCAAAGATGCATCCGGAATACTCGATGCCGTTTCCCGGAAGAAAATAACGGCAGCGGAAGGGTTCCGTCAGGTCACCTCCATGAATCTTCCGCAGTCCATCATACGGTTACTCGGTGATATACGACCACAATCGGGTGGCGCATTGGTTGCACCCCCTCCTGGTGCACCGGTTGCCGCGGCAAAGGTAGATTCAATTCTGTCAATGATGGACGTGGGAGGAGACGATGCGGTATCCGCTCCCGTGGCATCGCAACCGGGTGATTTCGTGGCGGCATTCAGCGAACAGGCCGCCGGTGATGTTTCCTCGTCGGCGCTGCTCAAATGCAAAGATGCGGTTGACCGGCTGGTGGCGACACTGGGGGAGACGGTGGCGCGGCAACCCTTTTTCAGGGCGGCGGAATCGTCATGGAATGCGGTGAAAACCCTGCTGAAAATCGCCGGCCGGAACCGCGATGTGCATATTTTCGTACACTCGGCGCCGTACGATGCCGCTCAGCGCCATTTTTCGGATGCGATGAGCGCTTGCGCTTCCTCGAGCGGCGTTCCCGATCTCGTGGTATGGGATTATCCGGCAACCATCGATACCGCGACCATGCAGCAGCTGGAACATATCGGGAATCAGGCGGACCGGTACAAGACGGTGGTGGTCGTTCCGCTCGATTACCACGACGAACTGTACCGGAAGATTATCGACCGCGAACCCCTCAAACAGGTAATTGAACAACCGGCCTGCATTCCCCTGCGTCGTCTTCAGGAGAGTGGCGCGGCCCGGTGTCTTGCGCTCTGCGCTCCCGATGGAGCGGTCGTCCGCAGCTTGTCGGGACGGGAGATCGCCGTTGCCGCAAGCTACCTTCTTGCCATGCAGTGGCTCTCTTCGGTGATCGAACTCGGTATGCCGTTTCATTTGCAGAACAGTTCACAGCAGGTGCTTGACAGTTTCGCGTTTCCCAGACTGTCGAGTGAGGTGGTGTTCGACGCGCATCGTTGCGGGATAACGTTGCTGCGTCCCGGTTCAACAACCGTGCCCCGGGTACTGCTCGGTGATGCGGAAACTCCTTACGGCAGTATGCTGTTCAACATGGTGGTCAACCGGACCGCCCGACTTGCGGCAGAGTGGATCGGAGCGCAGGATCGCAGCGTTTCGGCGCAGCAGGCCGCTCCCGCACTCGAAGAGTTTTTGCGGACGGAGCTCGAACCATATCATATTTTATCAACATCAGGCGCGGTATCAGTAACAACAGTGGAGCAGCAGTGCCTGCAGGTGACCATCGATTCGTCGGAAACGGTTGCCGGTTTCCCGGTACAGTTCCAGTTTTCGTTCAATTACAGGGAATAGTACTATCTCAACATCCCCCGATCGGAATTTCCGTTCTGGCGGGAACATGTCGGAATCGTGGGAGCTTTCGTTCTTTTCCTGAGCGGGAGTGAAAGTGATCGTTGAGGTATGGTTTCATCCGATTGCGGAGAGATTCAACAGTATCCGTAGTGAAGGGAGGGGGCTGTGCTGCAGTTTATTGGACATCGAACAGTACTGCTGTTGCCGGTGGTGATGATCCTGCTTTCGGGTACGATACCGCCGTCGCAAACCGCGGGGAGATTCACGCATACCGTCACTGCGGGCGAATCGGTAAGTCTCATCTGTATCGATTACTACGGCTACTATTCCGAAGCATTGGGAAAAATCGTTCTTGCCGATAATCCTTCAATTAAAAACATCGACCTTATCCGTGTCGGTCAGCAGCTTTCTATGCGGAAACCGGTAGATACCACGGTACAGGATACTGTAACGGCTGTTGCGAAAACGGATACCCCGGCTGCATCGGTGGCACCGATAGTAAGAAAAATGAGTGTTTCACAGGGTGTCGTTACCTGTGTGGAGGGCACGGTTCACTGGCGCCGGGCCGAATCAGCTCACCGTCAGCCGCTTAAAATCAACACGGTGGTTACCCCCGGGAATGTGATAGAGACCGGAGCCGACGGCAGGGTGGAGATTGTTATCAACCGGGAGGCGGTGGTACGACTGCATGAAAATACGAAAACCACGCTCGAGGCATTCCGCGATGCCGCTGCGGGGAAGGGAAAAACCCGGTTGAAATGTCCGGTAGGCGGGTGGTGGACCCGTGTGAAAAAATTCAAGGACCGGATAAGCAGATTCGAGCTTGAGCTGCCGACGGCGGTTGCCGGCGTACACGGGACGATTTATGAGACCTCGGTGACCGGAGACGGTGCTTCTGAAGTCAGAGTGTTTACGGGTGAGGTTGCCGTCCGTTCGGCGGGAGGCGGTGCCCCGCCTTCTCCGGCTGGAGCGGGAGCGACGGGCGTACCGGTGGAGGTCGGAGGACCTCAGGAAGTCCCGCCGCCGCATGAAGTTTCGATGGAACAGTGGACCGAAATCGTCCGTTCGATGCAGAAAATTTCGATTGATAAAAAAGGAATACCTTCGAAACCGGAACTATTTGAAAAGGCCGAGAACGACTGGGAACGATGGAACGAGAAACGTGATCTCCGTATCGCCCGGCTGTTCGGGGAGTAATCCTCATGAATCGCAAGAAGATTATCGTACTCGGGATCGGGACACTGCTGCTTGCGGCACTCGCATTTTTGCGTCCGTTGCGGTTTATCGATAACCTCTGGTACGATCTGCACTTCAACTTTGCCGCCCGTGAAGCTTCGGATGAGGTGGTGATTGTCGGGATCGATTCTGAAAGCATCGAGCGATACGGAGCATTGCCGTGGAGCAGAAGTCTCATGGCTGCACTTGTCGGGAAAATCGCCGATGCCGCTCCCCGTGCCGTGGCACTCGATTTTCTTTTTCCCCGTCGGGACGGAACCACCGATAACGACAGCCTCGCCGCGGTTTTTGCACGCACCCCGTCGCTCGTTCTTCCGTTCCGGGCCGAAGGCATTACCGCATCAACGATTGACGAATTCCAACCGGTGCCGGCGGAGCTCCATGCCTTCAGACTGCAGCGCATTGTTTCGCCGGAACATCTCGAAAACATATTCATATACCGGTCGGCCAGAGTTTCGGCCGCGGATACACTGTTTGTAAAGTATGCCCGGTACGGGGGATTTCTCAACGTTTCGACCAGCAGTACCAGTCAGAAACTTCGCGAGGCAGTACAGGTGATCGGCGTGGGAAATGATTACTATCCGTCATTCGTCATTGCCGCAGTGGCCGCCTATTGCGGCGTTCCTCAGGAAGAGGTCGCGCTGGACGGCGCCGGACGGATACTTATCGGGAAGCGACGGGTGCCGATTACCTCCTATGCAGCGACCACGCCGGTTAATTTCCGCAGCGAAAAGCATCCTGTCCGTATGGTGTCGGCGACGGCCCTGTTCGACGGTTCGGCGGACCCGGCCCTGCTCGAGGGAAAGCTGGTGTTCGTGGGGGTCACTGATCCCGCCGCAGGTGCGGATTTTTTCATAACGCCGGTTGCACCCCAGTTTCCCGGAGTGGCGGTGTGGGCGACCGCGGCGCTTGATATTCTGGAAAACCGGGTCCTGAAAGAGACCGCCGGTGCGAGTGCGCTGCCCGGATACCTGCTGATGCTCATGCTGTTCCCGGGATGCGCATTGCTGTTTCCCGCCGGGAAGCGCAGGATCGCTTTCGCGGTTTCGGCAGGACTGGTTGCTGCCGGATTCGGAATCAGCCTGTTGTTCTTTTCATCGATGTCGACCGTATGGAATTTTCCGGTTGTCCTCTATGCATGGGTTTTCTTCCTGTTCTGGCTTGCGCTGCTGCGTGCCGATCCGTCAATAGCCGGGCCGGTTGCGCTCAATCTTGAACCGTCGGTACCCACGGAATATTCATTCGCGCCGCCGCCTACCGAAGAACAGTTGCGCGAGAAACTGCCGCATACCGATACCGCCGATTTCATCACGAAAATTCTCACGTCGCACGGAGCCGATGCGACCCCGCCGTCAACACCTGAAACGCTTTCCGGTACCCTGGTGGAGGTGGCGCCGGATGACCTTTCGGCACAGCCGCGACCCCGGCCGATGGTCGACAACCTCGACGCGATTCCGCGTGACCTTGCCGGGGGAACCATCGTTCGTCTGCTCGGAACCGGGGGTATGGCGGATGTCTATCAGGTCTGGCATCCCCGTCTGGAGTCGTACCGAGCGGTGAAAGTGCTCAAGCCCGAGCGGAATGACAATTTCCTGAAACGGTTCGAAACGGAGATCAGGATTATCGCCAAACTCGATCATCCGAATATCGTACATTGTTACAATGCCGGTGAGTGGCATAGTCTGCCGTATCTTGAGATGGAGTACGTGCACGGAGCATCGATGGAAGAGGTACTGAAGAAAAAAAGCAGTATCACCGTTGAACAGGCGCTTATTATCGGAGCGCTTGTCTGTCGCGCGCTGCACTATGCCCATTCGAAGGTGCTGACCATTTACGGTACGGTATATCGCGGAATCGTGCATCGCGACCTCAAACCGGCGAATATCATGCTCAGTCGTTCCGGCCAGGTGAAATTGACGGATTTCGGCATTGCACGTCCGGGAACAGTATCTTTGCATACGGGAGAAACCGGAGGGGTGGTCGGAACGCTACCGTATCTCGCTCCCGAGCAGATGGAGGCGGGGCTGCTTGCCGGCAGCGTGGATATTTACGCGCTGGGCGTCACCATCTATGAGCTAGTCGCGGGAGAGCGGGCTTTTCCGCAGACCGAGATTCCGGCCCTGTTGCGGGCCAAAAGCACGGGAACCTTCAAACCGCTCACGCGGGTGGCGCATATAGCGTCGGAAGTGGCACAGTGCATCGAGAAAGCTATGGCGATCGATCCGCAGCAACGTTTTCCGACCGCGAGTGCATTCGGCACGGAACTCGAGCGGCTCCTGTTTAAAATGTGCGGTCAAAACGCGATTACCCATCTCGAAGCGTTGGTCAGAAGGGTCTGGAGCGATACCGTCTGAGCGGTGGCAGCTACGATCGGGTAACGGAAAAACCTGAAGAAACTGCGTACAGGAGTGGTAAAATAAGTAAATAAAACGCAGTCTGCGGATTGCAGAAGGAACTATAGGAAGGGAGCTATGCCTTATTATCTGGAAATGGTTCGCGGCAGCACGATCGGACAGTTGTACGAGATACCCGACGGGGCGGTAAGTATCGGCAGAAGCAGTCAGAATACCATCGCGCTGCCGTCGGCGGAAAAAAACGTTTCCGGTCACCATGCGATTATATACAAATCGCCCGAGAGAATCATGGTGCAGGATTTGCAGAGCACAAACGGTACCTTTGTCAATGAAGAACGGGTTACCGATCGTGAAATGGCACCGGGTGACATTCTGGGATTCGGTATGGGGGGGCCGCGGCTGAAACTGTTGTTTTCGGAAGCAGTACGTGATGTTTCGCCGCCGGTCGAGGAACAGAAATCGATGAAAATGACCGGTGCGGGGACTTATGACGAACAGTTGCCTCTCATGATGTCGAAGGATGCGACCGCTTCGGAAACGAAGGATACAGTTTACAAGCTAAAAAGACAGAAGTACGAACAGGAATCGGAGGGCGCATCGCCATCGTTGACTGTCGAGATGGAGCAGAAGCTGATTGATCGCAGTATCGATCCCGAAAGCATGAAGAATCTGATGAAAAACGGTGAACGCCTCGAGAAAATCATCGCCCGCGGCAATCTTGGGCAGACGCAGGCGGCGATGCTTCAGAGCGCTTATAAAGCGAACAAATCGATGCGGCGCCAGCTTTATTACGTAATTGCAGGAATTCTCTTTATTTCCGCAGCGGCGATTTCATTCTTCGGTATCCGGGCGTTTCAATATAAACGCATTGTCAACAAGGCGCATACGCTCAAGGAGGATCTCAATGAGTATGAAAAGAAGATCGCCGCCGCGAAAGCCGATCCGAATAAAAACAAGGCCGAACTTGAGGCACTCATAGCGCAGCTGGAAGAAAAACAGAAATCGCTCTCGACGCTGAAAACGCAGATAAACGAGGATGACTTCGGTAAATTTTACTCAGATCCTCTTGAACAGCGTATCGATGATGTACTGCAGCGGTTCGGCGAAACCGACTATCACATTCCACCCGAAATGATTGATCGGGTCAGGTATCATATTGACTATTACAGCGGTCGTCTGAAAAATACGGTTGCGCGTTATCTGCAACGTAAAGAGAAATATTTTCCGATGATTCATCGGATTTTCAGGGAGAAGAATCTCCCGCTCGAACTGGCGTACGTGTCGATGCTTGAAAGCGGTTTCAATCCGAAGGCGCTCAGTCATGCCGGGGCAAGGGGATTGTGGCAGTTTATGCCGAAAACCGGCAGGCAGTTCGGACTTACCGTCAACAATAATGTCGATGAACGATGCGATCCGCAGAAGGCGACGTATGCCGCTGCGGAATATTTCAAGGATCTGATAGGAATATTCGGCGGAAAGAGTTCGGTGATGCTCTGCATGGCGGCGTACAATGCCGGTGAGGGACGGGTGATGGGCGCGCTGAGGAAAATTGATGATCCCATGCGCAACCGGGATTTCTGGTACATTTACCGCATGGGGTATCTCGCCGAAGAGACGAACGAATATATCCCTCGTGTAATAGCATTCATTATCATTTCGGAACATCCCGGTGATTACGGATTCGGTTCATCGGCGGTGGCTGATACCGATACCGAGCAACTCGAATCGGAAACAGACTTTGTTGAGTTTGACTACAGGATCGAGTAGTGCGCAAAGGATCGTATACGTACCTGACCGATGAGCAGTGGGAGGAACGCATCAGGCGATTCGATGCGATCGCCCGTTCATGCACGCTCTGTCCGCGCAATTGTCATATCGATCGATGGAACGATGAACGGGGATTCTGCGGCGCACCGGGTCATCTGTTTATCTCAAGTATTTTTCCGCATCATGGAGAGGAACCGCCTATAAGCGGCAGCGGCGGTTCCGGAACGGTTTTTTTCTCCTACTGCACCCTCAAGTGCTGCTTCTGTCAGAACTGGCAGCTTTCCCACGAAGCGGAAGGCCGGTCGTATACTCCCGAAGAACTTGCCGATAAAATGCTCGGACTGCAGGGGCAGGGGTGCCACAATATCAATCTGGTGACGGCGACGCATTTTCTCCCCTGGGTGCTGCGGGCGGTGCGGCTGGCCGCTGCAGGAGGGCTTTCGGTGCCGCTGGTGTACAACTGTGGCGGCTATGAGCATGCGTCAATCATCGCGCTGCTTTCCGGAATTATTGATATCTACCTTCCCGACATGAAGTACGGCGATAATCAGGCCGCGACACGATTTTCGCGGACCGCCAACTACCGTACCTTCAACCGGACGTCGCTGCGGGAGATGTTCCGTCAGACGGGACCACTTACCGTTGATGACGACGGCGTTGCCCGTCGCGGGCTCTGCATACGGCATCTGGTGTTGCCGGAGGGGCTCGCGGCAAGTGCCAAGGTGGTGCAGTTTCTCACTTCGGTATTTGATCCGGCGGATATCTCGGTGAGTCTCATGGCGCAGTACCGGCCTCTGTACAGGGCGGGGGAATTTCCGGAACTCAGCCGCATGATTACTTCCGATGAATACGAGTGTGCTAAAAAAGAGTTTGTTGACGCCGGTTTTCCAGGATTTTATCAGGAACTCGACACCATCGACGGCAGGTTCGTTATCGACTTCTCAAAACGCAAGGAGGAGGCTCTCACGGGAGACGACACCTGACCTCATTCCCTGCGTTCCCTCTTCTCCCGGAGAGGGGAAAATGAGTTCGACTTTTCACCTTTTTTTATGTTTCTTTTTTCGTTGCTGTTTCTCGGCGCTTTTCATGAAGAGTCGGGCGGTTTTATAGAGTATACCCGCAAAGAAAAGAGCTTTGAGCATGAGACTGTACCACGACGGTTTTTTACGGAACATACAGATACCTTTCTGGTGGACATGGAAGAATGTTTCCGGCAGGTAACAACCCCCACCCTTAGTCCCTCCCCCGATTACGGTGGAGGGAAAATTGATAGCGACAAATCTTTTCAGGGCTCAGCCGACAGTATTTTTTCTTTTTAGTGTATCAATCAGGTTATTATATACCGATTCAGTTACCGGAACCGGTACCGACAGCTCTTTCCCGTACCGGATAATTGTTCCTCCGAAAAGATCCGCCTCATTGATACTTCCTTTCGCCTTGACATCCCGTTGAAAGGAGGTTTTCGCGTCGTAGGGAAAAAGTTTCGCTTTTTCGAATGCTGTGGCGGCACTCTCCGGCGGCAGCGGGATGCTGAGCTTCCGGGCAATGGTTACAATCTCAGTCATGATCGACAGGGTCGTAATGCTTAGTTGCTTATCTTCCAGTATGCCGCCAAGTGTCACATCATACGTTGCGGTTACCAGTCCGTAGGCGGCTATGAAGATGAACTTTGACCAGATGGCGATACGGACGTCTTCCTCCCATGAAAAATCGATGTTGCACTCCCGCAGCAGTGATAACAGCGCTTCCGGTGTACTATCGGGATGGTTCGGATCGGCACCAAGGCAGATCCGGCAGTTACCGCCCTTCTGAAAAATAACCCCGGGTTGTTCGATGTAGGTGCCGACGTACACACAAGCGGGAAGCACCATACCGGTTGCGAGGGTGGTGCGGATACGGTCGTATATATCAACTCCGTTGAGCAGTGGAAGAATTACGGTTTGTTCGCCGGTTATGGGCCGGATGGTCTCCACAGCGCCGGGTAGATCGTAACTCTTTACCGAGAGAATAATGATATCGCATACCGGGAGACCGGAAGTGGTATCGGTGCAACTGGTTGGGTGAACGGTGAAGACCTTTTCCCCGGCTTCTTTTTTCAGGATGAGGCCGTTGGCCATGATCGCATCCTTGTGGCTGCCGCGGGCGATAAAGTGGATGGCGTGTTCAGCGGAAAACCGGCGTGTAATGAGGGTACCGAAGTAGCCGCCGACACCGCCGACACCGAAGATGCAGATGTTCATGAGTTGTCCGTTTTCAGTGGCGGCTGTTCGCCCTTTTTCCCGGTTTTCGGAAGTAAAAAATGCGTTGCATAGACTTTTTCAATATACTCCTTACCCGATTTTGAAAAACGAAGATTGATTTTTCTTCCCTTTCCCCAGGAGCAGTAACCGGTCCAGCTCTCCCGTAAATTACCGTTGATGCAGTTTTTACGGACCGTCTTCATGATGAAACTTATTGTGCCGAGGTTGACTTTGATCACCTTTTCCAGGTAGGGAACCTGTTTGAGCCGCCACCGTTCAAAATCCTACTTTCCACAATTGAGGCACGGTGTTCTGCGTAACATCTTGCCCCATCTCGCATTATTAAAATGCTCAACGTGCCTCCCCGGGCACGCCTGTGCTTTTCGCAACGCAATCTGTAACAAGCTCTTACACATTCCGCTCATGCCCAATTGCGGAAAGTAGGATAATTCTTCGGATCGAGGTATCCGAGTTTGACGAAGATATCGGTAAACGCGATGTATCCCTTTTCCCTGAGCAGTTCGGAGGTTACGGGGCTGAGTTTTTTGAGGAGGTCGGTTCGGTTCAAAATCAGTAGGCCTTTTGGCGGAAATTTTTCCTAACTTGTAGTTATTTCAGTATGTTATAAAAATCGAGATTTTCGGTAAAATCGTCAATTACCACCAGTTTTTTTGAAAAAGTGGAGTTGTTTGACGGTTTTTGGCGTACTTTTTTGGATTTGACGTGGCAGTTCTTAATAAGGGAAAAAAGGCAATACTATTGTTGTTCATTCGCCGGCGGAGGTCCATTTTAAGACCCGGCGTCGATTCAGTTGAACACCAGCGTACTCTTGGCCGCGTCGCTATGCGCCTTCTCGATCTTATCGAGAAAATCCGTAACCTGTTGCGAGTACTTCATCTCAACAGTAATCGGTTCATCCGATGTACCGAACCGCGCAACCAATTTTTCCGCTTTTTGTGGATTTCCGAATCGTTTTGTTGGTGGCATGTCCATAGCAATATAGATGATCTGAAAGCTTTTTTAAATAATTTAACAACAAGTTGGTGTGGGGTCAATGGGGTGAAGAATAAAGGGGTATTTTGTCACAAGGTGTGATCAATAGGGTATGCTGGAATGTTAGGTTTTATCTACTATTTGTTATAACAGCCCGGCTTCCAGAAAGCTGAAATAGCTGTTTCGGGTGAATATCACATGGTCGAGAAGCGCGATTCCGAGGAGGTCGCCGGATGCTTTGACCTGGCGGGTTATCTCGCGGTCATGGGGGGATGGAGCGGTACTTCCTGCGGGGTGATTATGGGCGAGAATGATTGCTGACGCACGGTCGGTCATCGCGTCGGCGAACACTTCGCGAGGGTGCACCGGTGCCCGGTCGACAAGGCCGATGGCGATTACGCGGATGTTGAGAATCTCGTTCGCACCGTTGACGGTTGCACAGATAACATGTTCCTGTTTACGGTCGGCATAGTGGCGGAGATGGGGAACGATGTCCGCAGGCGAGCGGATGCTTATACCTGCAGGCTTTATTCGCCGCCGCGCATATTCAAGTGCCGCCACCAGGAGCGCAGCTTTCGCGTTGCCGATACCCTCGAAGGCGGTAAGGTCATCGATGGTAACGCCGAGCCCCTTTTCATCGAGCACCCGTGCGAGTTTTTCCGCGAGTGTCAGGACGTCCATCCGGGCGGTACCTTTCCCAAGGAGCACCGCGAGGAGTTCACGGTCGGAAAGCGCGGCGGCGCCTTTGCCGACAAGTTTTTCGCGGGGACGGTCGTGAATGGGGAGATCGGTAATCCGCTTTTTCGTCATATCATGCCGCTTCGGTGAGATGGGTGGAGATGACGGTCATTGCCATTATGTCGAAGATTCCGCCGGTGTCGGTATATTTCACATCGGCAAGTTCATTGAAACGGCCATGGTCACTGTAACGCTCCTGTATTTTTCCATTGACCTGCCCGCGATAGGTCCCATCAAGGAAGAGCCTGTCGTTGCGGTGAAGATGAACCGTTTCACGTATCGAATCGTCGGCCATTTTCTCCCGGGTCACTTCCTTGATGAACAGGGCTTCTTCGTCGCTTATCGCATACGTTCGTTGAATTTCATCAATCATGTCCTGCACCGATACTCTGGTTTGTGGAGGAGCAACGCCCGTTCTTCCGGAAGACCGTTGCAGAGGTGTTCCACCGGTATTACGTACTTCGCCCTGATAGCGTACCGATGCTTTAATAACATCAGTTGCCCTTACCAGCTTCATCAGGTCAGAAACGGGTCCCTGTTTTATCAGCTGCGGTCCCACATACTCGGCGAAAATCGCACACCTCCCGTACTGCTCAGGAAACGAAAAAAAACAGGTTTGAAACCGGTAGGCTCTCGCGTAGCGTGCCAGAAGGCGGACCACGTTTTTACGGGCGGTCATTGATGTAAACGCTGAGAGAAACCGAATACGGAGTGCATTGACCATAAACTGTGCCCGCGCATCATTACCCGTTGCGATCAGTTCCGCCATCCGGCTGATATCATTCTCTTTGAACCCTTCGGTAGCGAGAATCTCATGGTAGAGCCTGATGCTTAGATCACTATCGGGTTCATCGGGGGTGAACGGGGTACCTCGGCGGTATTTCGTGAACGCCTTGATGATGTCGGCGGCGTTGTTGGTGAAGTCAACGACGATGACGCCGTTCTTTCCGGGGTGGCACCGGTTGAGTCGGGAAACCGTCTGGATCGCGTTGCGTCCGGTAACCGGTTTGTCGAGAAACATTCCGGCGAGGAGCGGTTGATCGAATCCTGTCTGAAACTTGTTCGCCACCACCAGTAGCCGGTAATCATCCTGTTCGAACCGCTCTTCAATCTGTTCTCCTTCGTTAAGCCCGTTGGCCGCATGCTCGCTTACCGGCTGTTCCGTTTCGGGGTGTATGAAATCGGAAAAGGCATACAGCGCCGCATACGGTGCACCGCGCTCCCGTAGTTTTTCCCGGATGATTTCGAAGTAACGCAGTCCCGCCACCCGTGATGACGCCACGATCATCGCTTTCGCCCTGCCGCCGATGAGTGGTGCGACATCCTGTTCGAAAATCCGCAGCATTACCTCCGCCTTGTACTGAATGAGGCCCTCATCCTGAAAGGCGACGTTTTTAAGCGCTTTGGCGACAACGCCTTTGGGGTATTCCGTTTCCTGATCGGGTACGGGCACAACAGGGCAGTGCAGATGGTAAAGCGTCTTGAAGGAAATGATGCTTGACGCGACATCAACAATGTACCCCTCGGAAATCGCTTCGGCTTCGGTGTAGCTGTCAAAAGGGTGACCGAAGAGGGTGAGGGTCGCGGGAGCCGGTGTGGCGGTAAATGCGACGAAAAGCTGATTGAGGTTGTACTGTCTGATGATTGAGGCGATTTTCTCCTCATCGGTGGAGATTGTATCGGTTGCATCTTCAATGTCGGGATCGTCCGGAGAACGGAAGGGAAGCCGGATTCCTGCTCCCATGCTTCCTTCCTGTGAACGGTGAGCTTCATCAATAAGAAAGGCGACCCGCAAGGTTCTCAGAGAAGGATGGATTTGTATATTAAAACGGACAGTTCGAAAAGCTAGACACCCTAAAAAGCTATATTTATCAGGATGGAGGTGTCTGGATGAAAAATACAGTATTGCGCAAAGGGTACAGCAAAGAATTTAAAATGGAAGCCGTACGCCTTGTTCTAGAAAAGAAACGGACCAGCCGTGCCGTTGAACGGGAATTAGGGCTGGGTAAAGGGATTATCTACCGGTGGGTAAAGGAATACCGGAATGACGATCAGAATGCCTTTCCAGGCAAGGGTAATAT
>JAFGHA010000202.1 GCA_016930275.1 Chitinispirillaceae bacterium | reverse complement strand
GATGGGTGTATGATTGTAGAGCCAGGGATTACAGAGCGCGGCAAGCGATATTACCGCATGGCTTTTTTCCAGATACGGCAGCAGCGCTTCCACTGTATGCACGTCGAGCGTATGAAACCGGAACCGTTCATGATCGAGAAGATGAGTTATTTTCAATGATGAAACATCGATACCTTCAAGGTGATATCCGGTGCCGGCAAGAAGTTGTTCGCAGAGGTGTGAACCGATAAAACCGCCGCAGCCCAGAACAGTCACTGTTTGTTGTCTATCAGAATACACAGGTTTCCTTTCGAAATTTCGTACCAAACGAAAATACTTTAATCCGCCCGCCGCAGAAACGTGAATAAACCGCCTCATCCCAGGTATTTTCTGTAGAACGACAGTAGTAGCATGTGTTGGACGTAAGAGGTATTTTTAATTTATATCTGTTCAGTTATGTGATTTCGGGATAAACGGTTATTGATCCCACTAAGCGGGATCGAAATGACACGTTTTATTTGAACATTTGGTCACTTCGAGAATCTCAATGTACAAATCTATCCAATTCTGAACGGTACCTGTTTACTGCAAGATTGAACAAAATCCCGGGAAAAAGCGACATACCATCGATGATTCCGGTTTATCGGAGACACAGTCAGAGGGGAGACGGTGCGTTTTTCCGATACCGTATCATAGCAAATCCGATTCCCCCCTCTTCACCATTAACGGAACTGAAAAGCGGTTATCACATGAGAAGTGTACCCTGTATGATGAAAAAATGCAAAAACCGGCAGACGACGGTAGCAACCGGAATTGCAATAGTTTTATGGACGATTGTAGTACTTTCTTCACGGATCATTGCGGAACCTATTGCCGAAAATGCCGACAAATTCCTCGGAAATGTCAGCCCCAGCCAGAGCAACGGCATGCCGTCGAACTTCAGCGATTACTGGAACCAAATCACTCCGGAAAACTCGGGAAAATGGGGGATGGTGGAACGGACCCGTGACAATATGAGCTGGGGCTCGGTCGACATGGCTTACGAATATGCCCGGGACAACGGTTTTCTTTTCAAACAGCATACCTTTGTCTGGGGCAGACAGGAGCCTTCGTGGATCGGTTCTCTCTCCGAAGACGAGCAGCGCGCGGAGGTCGAGGAATGGATCAAAGCGTACGGTGACCGGTATCCCGAAACCGATATGATCGACGTGGTCAACGAGCCGATCAATACCCCGGCCTCATTCCGGGAGGCGCTCGGCGGTGCCGGAGAAACCGGCTGGGACTGGATTATCTGGACATTCGAAAAAGCACGGGAATATTGCCCGAAGGCCAAACTGCTCATCAACGAGTTCGATGTAGTCAATAATGGTGCACTTCTCCAGACATATCTGGAAATCATCAACCTGCTCAAGGAACGTGATCTGATCGATGCGATCGGTATTCAGTCACACTGTTTCAGCGTACAGAATGACTGGCCCGATACCATCATCAATCACCTCAACCTGCTGGCCGAGACCGGACTGCCACTCTACTCCAGCGAGCTGGACCTGCAGGGCGACGATTCGCTTCAACTGCTGTTATACAAGGCGTACTTTCCGATTTTCTGGGAACATCCCGCCATCAAGGGGATCACCCTATGGGGATGGCAGTATCAGCGAACCTGGATCGACCTCACCTACCTGCTTGACCGCAACGACAACGACCGCCCGGCACTCACCTGGCTGCGCGAGTATGTTTCCGAGCATCCGACCGGCGCTATCGCCCCGGCTCCCGAACCGCGACAAACCGCCGGATCAGCCATTCCGATCCTCTCCACCGATGCTCACGGAGGTTTGTACCTGCACCTCTATGGAGAACATACCGTGACTGCAACCCTCTATGACCTTCAAGGACGGGTGGAAGCGCGGTCCAACGGTACTCTTGCAGCCGGTAACCATCAGCTGCAGCTAAGATCGGCCTGCCGTACTGCCGGTACCCGACTGGCGGTAGTGACCATCGATGGGCGGACGCGGCTGAAAATGGTGCTGCCGGCATTGCTCCATCCATAGGCTTATTCCAATTCATTGTACGTATATTCCAAGAGCGGGTTTCAACCCGCCCCTACTCACCCCTCCCCTGCTCCTACAATACCCGCCCTGCCTTTTATTATTTTAATAAACTTTATCCAATCCCGAACAATGAGGAGTTACACAGTCGCATGAAAACGGTATGCATAAAAATTGGCGGTTCAACCGTTGACGCTCAAGGCTTGCTGCGGGAACTTGGTCAGAGTATTCATCAACTCCTTCCTGAATCGTTTCCGATTATCGTTCACGGCGGTGGGAAAGATATCGCCCGGCAGCTCAAGCTGCTCAATCGGGAATTCACCTTCATTGAAGGGATGCGGGTAACCGATGCCGAGATGGTGAATATCGTCCAGATGGTGCTCTCGGGCGATGTGAACAAACGAATCGTCAACGCACTGCTTTCCGAAGGAGTTCAGGCCGCCGGCTTCAGCGGTGTGGACGCGGCTCTATTCACCGCCTCCAAAATGCTTATCAACGGACAGGATATCGGGTTTGTTGGAAAAATCGACCGGGTAAATCCCGCGTTGATCGACCTCTGTAGAAGTGCGGGCCTGGTTCCCGTGATCTCCCCCATTTCGCGCGATGATGACGGATGTATCTATAATGTCAACGCCGATCTCGCCGCCGGAGAACTCGCGATGGCGATCGGATCGGACGATCTGATTTTCGTCTCTGATGTTCCGGGAGTGCTCATCGATGGTGAGGTACGAAAGGAAATAAGAATTTCAGAGATAGAACCCCTGATCGAACAGGGACAAATCACGGGAGGGATGGTGCCGAAATTGCGTTCCGCTGCCGACGCAGTTCACCGCGGTGTCGGTCGCGTTCATATCTGCGGATGGCACGACAGCGAAACGCTGCGCAATGAACTCACCCGGGGGGCAACCTCGGGAACCATTATATTCAACTGAACCGACGGAAACGAACTACCCATGAACACGAAAAAATTCGATACAGTATTCGTCCCGACCTACGCGCGGGAAGGTGCACCATTTACCCACGGAAAAGGAAGCTACCTGTTCGACAGTACCGGTGCCGCCTATCTGGACTTCGGATCGGGTATCGCGGTCAACGCGCTCGGACATGCCCACCCGGCACTGCAGAAGGCGCTCCGGACGCAGGGAAACGCCCTGATCCACGCCTCAAACCTTTATTTCACGCAGCCGCAGATCGACCTGGCGAAACTACTCGTCAAACACAGTTTCGCCGACCGGGTGTTCTTCTGCAACAGCGGCACCGAGGCGAACGAGGCGGCAATCAAATTCGCCCGCAAATGGGCACGGACGATCTCTCCTGAAAAGTACCATATTCTCTCCTTTACCGACGGTTTTCACGGCAGGACCTACGGTGCATTGAGTGCGACGGCACAGGAGAAATTTCATGCCGGATTCGATCCGATACTCAACGGGTTTCACTATGCCCCATTCAATGACATGAAAGCGGTGCGGAAACTGCTGCGGCAGTACAAATTCGCCGCGATATTCGTCGAGCCGTTGCAGGGAGAAGGTGGAATCAATCAGGCAACGGGAGAATTCCTCCGGTTTCTGCGGGATATCGCCACGAAACATAAATGCGTGCTTGTTTTTGACGAAGTGCAATGCGGAATGGGACGAACCGGTACGCTCTGGAACTATCAGCAGCACAAGGTGATCCCGGACATCATGACCCTGGCGAAACCGCTCGGCGGCGGGCTGCCGCTCGGTGCGGTCGTTACCCGTGACGAGATCGCCCTCTGTATCAAACCCGGCGACCACGGAACCACGTTCGGCGGAAACCCGGTGGCGTGCGCGCTGGGTATCGCGACCCTCTCCACTGTGGCCGACCGGAAATTTCTCGCTGATATCCGGAAGAAAAGTACTCTTCTGATCGAGAAGCTCACCGCACTCAAACCGAAGTTTCCGGCAATCGAACAGGTGCTCGGCAGCGGCCTTCTCGTGGGTGTTCGGATGAAGGACGATCCGTCGTCGATTATCGCGGCATGCCGCAAAAACGGGCTGCTGCTCATCAAGGCGGGACACAATACCGTCCGCTTCATTCCGCCGCTGACGGTGAAAACAGCGGAAATCGGCAGAGCGGTCGCTATTTTCAAAAAAGTGCTTATCACCATATTTCAATAAAGGAATCATCATGGAAAAAGTCGTATTGCTCTATTCGGGCGGTCTTGACACCAGCATTATGATCAGCTGGCTCAAGGAGAATTACCATTGCGAAGTGATCGCGGTATGCGCCGATCTCGGACAGAAAGAGGAGCTCTCCGGCCTTGAGGAAAAAGCGCTCAAAACCGGTGCATCAAAGCTCTACATTGAACATCTCACCGAGGAATTCATCACCGATTATATCTTTCCGACCATTAAAGCCGGTGCGGTCTACGAAGGTGCCTACCTGCTCGGGACGAGCTTCGCGCGTCCACTGATTGCGAAACGGGCCGTGGAGATCGCGCACAAGGAGGGGGCGACGGCGATCGTGCACGGCGCGACCGGCAAAGGAAACGACCAGGTGCGGTTCGAACTGACGGTCATGGCGCTCGACCCGACGCTTAAAATCATCTCCCCCTGGAAAGACCCGCTCTGGAAACTCGATTCACGGGAAGCGTGCATCGCCTACGCCGAGGAGCGGGGCATTCCTATTTCGCAATCGAAAAAACGGATTTACTCCGAAGACCGCAACATCTGGCACATAAGCCATGAGGGCGGCGTGCTCGAAAGTCCGTGGAACGAGCCACCCGACGACGTCTATACTCTTTCGAGCACCATCGAGAAGGCTCCCGACACTCCCGAATACATAGACATCGGTTTTGAAAAGGGAACGCCGGTATCGGTAAACGGCAAGAAGCTCTCACCGGTCGAGCTGCTCGAACTCTGCAACGAAATCGGTGGACGGCACGGCGTGGGACATGTTGACATGGTGGAAAACCGGCTTGTCGGCATCAAGTCGCGGGGCGTTTACGAAACCCCGGGAGGAACGCTCCTTTACCATGCCCACCGGGAACTTGAGCGGCTCGTACTCGACCGGGATACCAGTCACTATAAGGAGATGCTCGCCATCAAATACGCCGAACTCGTCTATGACGGCAAATGGTTCTGCACCCTGCGGGAATCACTCGACGCGTTCGTCGAAACCACGCAATGCAACGTGACCGGCACGGTAAGAATGAAACTTTACAAGGG
>JAFGHA010000201.1 GCA_016930275.1 Chitinispirillaceae bacterium | reverse complement strand
TCACCGATGGTGGCGAACATGATGTTCATGATGCTGATGCCGCCCACCAGCAGTGAAATAAAAGCGATCGACAGGAGAACTATTTTCATGGCCATGGAGGCGTTGCGCATCTCCTTTATTTTGTCGGCACTCAGTTCGATGGTAAAATCTTCAACTCCGCGATGATCGGCTTTAATGCGTTGAAAGAGCGTATTTTTGGCCGTTTCCGCGGAGTCACTTGTGGTGAGGACAATGGAGGCCGATTCGAGGTTGCGGTCGGCATTTTCGAATCGTGATGCGTACAGCGGAAACGGGATGCAGCACTCGATATCACGACGTGAACGGATACTTTTCGAATCGAGCAGACCGACGACCGTCAACGTATACGTGCGGCGGATGGTGAGGCGGTTGCCGATCGGATCCTGACCGGGAAAGAGCCGTTCCGCGAGGCGGCTGCCGATAATGCAGACCGGCGCGTTGTTGCGCATATCCTCCTCGTTGAACAGGCGCCCCTTCCCGACGGTGTAATTGAAGATGGAAAAGTAGAGCGGATCGCAGGCGATAACGTACCCGTGCGACCGGTTGCCGGCTCCGCTGAAACGCTGCCATCCCTGTTCGTGCGACCGGAGTACGGTCTGTATATAGGGAAGACCGCTGCAGACCGAATCTAACGCATCGAATCCGATCCCCGGTGACCTTTGAAAAAGTTTCTGTTCCTGCGGTGTTTCCGCTTCGACCCGGCGGACGGTAAGAATATTCAGCCCGCCGATCTGCTCCATGTTGGAACGGAGATCATCATTCATTCCCCGGACAAAGGCAAGGTTGACAAGAAGCGATGCGACCCCCAGAAAGAGCCCCAGCGTGGTGATTGCAGTTCGGGAGAGGCTTGAGGTGATTTCGAGAATGCAGAGGCGGAAATTGATCGCGAGAATCCCGAAAAACCGCAGTGCGCTCATGTGGAGAGCATCCCGTCAACAAGGTGGAGCGAACGGGATGCGTGTCTCGCGACATCGGGTTCATGGGTGATGATGATGATGGTATTGCCTTCCCGCGAAAGTGCATCGAATACCGAAAGAATTTCGCTCGTCGTATGACTGTCGAGGTTTCCCGTCGGCTCATCGGCGAAAATAACGGAAGGGCGTTTCACCAGGGCCCGGGCGATCGCCACCCGCTGCTTCTGTCCTCCGGATATCTCGTTGGGCTTGTGCCGGTGACGCTCCCACAATCCGAACCGTTCGAGAATCTCACGGACCCGCCGTTGCCGCTCTTTCCGGGGGGTGCTGTTGTAAATAAGCGGCAGTTCGACATTCGCATACACCGACAGCTTCGGCAGCAGGTTGAAATTCTGAAATACAAACCCGATATCGCGGTTTCGTATGTCGGCCAAGCGGTTTTCGCCCAGCGAGGCGATATTGCTGCCCCGGAAAAAGTAGTTTCCCGAGGTGGGAGTATCGAGACAGGCGAGAATGTTCAGCAGGGTTGATTTACCCGCCCCGCTCTGGCCCATGATGGAGACATATTCACCATGCTCAATGGTAAAGGAGATGTTTTTGAGCACCGGAATACGTTCTTTGCCGAGAAGGTAGTATTTGTCGATGAACTCCGTTTTGAGTACCGGCACCGAAATCGACGACATATTACGGTCGACCCCTTCCCTGTTTTTTGCCGGCGGCGGTACCGGTTGAATCGCGAAACACAACGACATCGCCTTTTTCAAGACCGCCGAGCAGTTCGTAGTTGCTGTAGTCGGTTTTTCCGACCTTGACCGGGACCGGCGTAAAGGAGGAGGTTTCGGTGGAACCGTTTTGAGCTTTGAGAGCGGTGTAGCCGTTGCGTCCTTTTTTCACAAAACGGTTCGGAATACCGAGAACATTCTTTTTTTCCATGATAATGAATTCGGTGGTGATGTTGATACCGGGCACGATACCGGGAATCAGCGAATCAATCGAGACGCGGACCTCGAAGGTTCCGAGTTCGTCGCTCTGCTCCCTTTTCGCACTCAGTGCGATAAAGTTGATGGTTCCGGTGGTAAAGGTTCCCCGGTTCGCTTCCGGTTTGAGGAATACCTTCTGGCCTGTTTTCAGGTGAACATAGTCGGCCTCTCCGATGCGTGAAACCACTTCGAGTTTTTTGGTGTCGGCAATGGTGGCAAGTGGAGTTCCTCCCTGAAATCCGGATGTGGCACTGACCGCGATTTCCCCTTCCTCAACGTCAAGGCTTATCACCACCCCGTCCATGGGACTTGTCACGCGCGTTTTACCGAGCTGATAGGTGATGTCGCCGAGTTCGAGCAGCTGCTGCTGCAGAACGATGTCGGCCTCTTTCTTTTTTGTTTCGAGGTCGAACAACTGTTTTTCCGAAATGGTCCCGGTTGCGGAGAGTTTTTTCGCATCATTGTAGTTCCGCTCCGCTACCGCAAGGTCGAGCCGCGCTTTTCGTACCGATAAATCGAGTTTGTTTTTCTGGAAGGTGAGCCTGCTCGAATCGATCACGAACAGAAGGTCGCCACGGGCCACTTTTTCACCCTCCCGGATGGCGATCGTCTCGATCTTTCCGCTCGCTTCGGATTTGACTTCCACCTTGATGACCGGCTGCACCTCGCCGGTCTGTATAACCACATCCCGCAGATTGACGGTACCGATGGTGTGTCGTTCGGTGTATACCGATTCCTTCTGTTTTCTGCCGCACAGCAGACCACTAACTACGACCAATACTATGAATACTCCGGAATATGTGTTCATTGCAGTTGCACTCCAAGGCGGGTCAGGGTTACGCCGGTAATTTCATCGAATACTATTTCAAGTTGCTTCATGAGCAGTTGCTTGCGGAGCAGTTCACTACAGGCACTGCGGTAATCGTTTTCGGCTTTTACCAGAGAGAGCCGGTCCACGGTTCCCACCGAAAAACCCTCACGTGTGGCGGTGAGCGCCTGTCGTGCAACGCTCTGTGCCGATTCGGCGATTTCGATGGCCCGCCGTTCGCGTTCCCAGGAACGGTGAAGCTCGACTATCCGAAGACGGAGCTGCTCCCGGTGGTTTTCCCGATCAAGTTCGTTGATGTCGGCATCGATTGCGTTGCGTTGCAGAGCTATCTTCCGGGGGCGTGTCGGCAGGTCGTAGGAGGCAATAAGACTGATAACGCTGTTATTGACAAAATAGTTGGTTCGGGTGGAACTGTTTTCGTCGGTGGAACGCTGCAGCGAACCCTTGAGCGCGACATCGGGAAGCAGACTGTTACGGGTGAGCCTGCGTTGCAGCGCGAGCCGCTTTGCGGCGACACTGAATATCCGCAACTGCGGATCGAACCGCTGTGCCATGGCAATCATCGTATCGGGCGGCGGCAGAGGAGGTACTGCAATGTCAATCGTGCTGTCGATGGTGATCGCACTGTCGTTGATGCCGCTGTAAAAGGCGAGTTCCTCCTGCAGTTGCAGCAGGTCGGATAACGCATCATGCAAACGGGCGGTGGCATTGATATACGTGAGCTTCGCCGAGAGAGTATCAATCGGGGGCGCCATGCCGAGTGCAACACGGGTGCGTTCGGTGGAAAACTGCTCCTTCGCATAGGCGGTTTCCTGTTGGTAGAGGTCAACAAGCGCCTGCGCTTCGTAGAGGTTCCAGAAGCGGGTCCGGATATCCGATCCGTACGAAAGCATCCGCTGCTGCTGCGCACAAGTGAACCGTTCGTGGTCAAGTCGGGCGAGCATGATGTCGGTTACCACCGGGTCAGCCCACCACGCATTACGCAGCAGCGGCTGGGTAACTTCGAGCTGTAAGGCCGTTGCCCGCGTGGTCGAATCGGTATGTTCGAGGTCCATGGTGTTGTCCAGGCTGACACTGCCGCCGATCGTGCCTCCTCCGGGCAGGTGTTGGGACACGGAAATGGAATTGTCGTTTTCCAGTGAACTGCTGCTGCCCGAAAGGTAGGACAGTGCGTTGCCGCTGTGGGTTACCGAGGTGGAGTCGAAAGGAATGGCGGACAGTTGTGTTTTGACGGAGAGCTGTGGAAGCCACTGCGCCTTTTCCGTTTCCGTTTTGAGGGAATCCGATTGCGTTTCCAGATGCAGAATGCGTACTTCGTAGCGGTGTTCAAGAGCGCTGAGCAGTGCCTGCTGCTCGGTGACGGGAGCGGCGCCAATGACAAATGCACCGGTTATAATCGGAAAAAAGAGTAATCTGGTATTGGACATCATTCCCCGATACGGAAATGTGAAGCAACAGAACAGTGATGGTTCTTAAGTTAGTACGACCAAAAGAAATATACGTAAGTGAAATAGTTATAGTGCATATACAGGCTGTCTGTTGTAAAAATGTGGTTATCGAGTGGAAAAATACTCCAATTTTTCAGTTCAGGTTATAATGACTATTAGACGTATTCGGGAGAAGAGTTGTTACAAATGGAAGGTTGATAGGTTTATAAAATGGTCAGACACCTACGTAGATCCTTGCAGTTGTGGTTCCTGCATCATGGATCGGTACCTACTATAATGTATACGTCGGTGCGGGTATTACTATTGTCCGGTGTCAGGGTATTTTCACTGAAAGGTGCGTAATGTGCTTCCTCTTATACTTATTGTAGCTGTGGGTGTTCTTCTCTATCTGGCGTTTTCCGGCGGCAGACGAAACGTAGAGCATCAGATCCGGGCCGGTTTTCCTGAGGAGTGGGACCGGTTGCTTCTGCAGCATGTCGGGTTCTATCATGTGCTCACTCCCGAAAAAAAAGAACGATTCAGGGAACGGGTGCATCGCTTCATCCTGACTAAACCGATTATCGGCTATCAGACTGAAGTCGATGATGTGGTGAGGCTGCTGGTCGCGTCGAGTGCCGTGATGCTCACGCTGTCGTTTGAACGGTGGAATTTCAACTATCTCAGCGGCGTGATCGTTACCGATCAGGTGATCAACCCGGAGGTGGGAAAACAGGGGAATGTGGTACTGGGGCAGGTGGAAACCAGCGGCGACAACAGTAAAATGGTGCTCTCGAAATCGAGTCTGCTTCAGGGGTTCCGGAACATGAACGACCGTAAAAATGTGGGGGTGCATGAGTTTGCCCATGTGCTTGATCATGCGGACGGCGAGATTGACGGCATTCCCCGGGCGATAATGCCGTCGGAGCTGGTTGATAACTGGGTCGAACTTGTCGGTAAAAAAATCAAAGCTATCTATGATAACCATTCTGATTTTGATTGCTACGGAGCAACCAGCGAATCGGAATTCTTTGCGGTGGCCACCGAGTATTTTTTTGAAAAACCGGATGTGATGAAACGGAAGCATCCTGCTCTGTACGAGATAATGTCAACCACGTTTCAGCAGGATGAGAGCAGTGGTTTTTCTGAAAAGTTAAAAAATCTGGTGAGTTTTTCCGGTGGCTGTATCGGGCGCAATGCACCATGTCCCTGCGGAAGCGGGAAGAAGTTCAAGCGGTGCTGTATGCGGAATTGATATTTCCTTGAGATATAAGGTGCTGTTTAGGGTACAACGACACCTTCCCGTGTTTTCAACTTCATGTAAGCACGTCGTTCATAACCGAACAGATGTTCATCGCTGCCGTATTTGCTGTAGATGACCATATTCATCCAGCGGCTTAAAAGTTCGATTTCCGTTTCAGTGAAAGTAACCGCTTCATTCTCATGATGAGCAAGTTTGTGTACCAGCCCCTGTTCCAGCGGCAGCAGGGGATCGAACCTGCCTAATGTCAGGGAATTGTTTTTAACGTATTCGTACCACGAAAGAATGACGGTTATTTCGAGACCGTAGAGCTTAAAATCGATAGTCATGGGTTACCAGCACCATTCTATCCGAATATATCGGAAACAGACGTTGAAGCGGAATCTCCTTCCCTTTGTGTTGTGTAATGATTACGATTGGAACAATAAAAATAATTACTAAAACATTCCAATCAAGTCAGGGAAATACTCTACAATATTTGTAGTTGGTTCCGCTTTTTCCGTTCATTATTGCTTAAAACATAAAATGTTGAAACATTCAAGAGTGTGACGGAGGTCACAAATCTGCACTTTTTATAAAAATTCATTGGTATTTTATAAGAGATTTTCTAAAACGGTGATGATGGTTTCTTCACTCGACTCATCTCATATCCAAAATTAGGTATAAATAACACAGAAACGGAGCTTACCGGTTGAAGCTCCGTTCCGGTCAGTATATCAGTCAGTTACTCTTCTTCCTTCAGGGTATTTTATTACTTGAAATCGTAAATGTGAGTAATGAAAACAATAGCATGGTTGATCAACGGATATTAAGCCACTTCTTTGTCATGACGATGGGAAGCTTTCCATTATTGAATACCGCATTGAATCGGATATAATAGTATCCGGATTTGATACTGTTCATTAGTGGGAAAGATCCTATTTGTGCGGATATTCCGGTTATTTGTCTGGTCTGTTCGATTTGTCGGCCTTTGAGATCGAAAAGTGAAACACTGATTCTCGATGCACCTTTAGGAAGTGTGTACATGATTCTCAGTTCCTGCCCGTTCGCTACCGGATTAAATGAAGGTGCATATTCACGGCCTCTTCTCAACCTGTTGGCGGTACCCGGTCCCCGATCGATTCCATAAACATGATCGGACACTATACTTGTGACCTGTCCGTTTGTTCCGAATACGGTTATTTTAAAGTAGGCTGAATCTGATTCAAGTACGGGTATTGTCCAGTTATACACCTGGCCCGAGTCTGTTTGTCCGACAGGCTCCCATGTGCTCTGGTTGTCAAATGACACTGCAATTCTGCAACTGTCCACTTCGGACGGAAAGTTGAGTTCCCAGCGGATTTCATAGGTTGAATCGGTCTTCAGCGGCGAAGCACCTTCCACAAACAGGGTATCAACGATGATATGCGGAATAATTCCGTACATCGAAGAAACAATTGAGGTGACGTGTCCGTTTTTCTGGTATGCGAAAATCTTTATTGATGTGGAGTCGGAAAGCACATTGGGTATCATCCAGTCGAAAACGGATCCGGAATCAGTTCTTCCGATGTCGGTCCAGTTTTTATTATTGTCAAATGAGGCTCTGAGTATGCAACTGTCCACTTCGGACGGATAATTCAAATCCCAATGTATTTTATAAACGGAATCGGCTTTAATGTACTCCGCATCAGTAACATCGATTGCACTGAAAACGATTTCTGGAACAATCTCAAAGACAGGTGTCAACTCGGAAATGGTGATTCCATCAGTGCAATACGCTTTTAGTTTGATGTAAGCTGAGTCCGACTTAAGGTTCGGTACCGTCCAGGTGTAAGAGCTTCCTGAATCTACCTCACTTACAGTATCCCACGTTTTTTTATTATCATATGATACTTCAATCAGACAATATTTCACCTCAGATGGAAAATTGAGATCCCATGAAATTTTACAGTCGGCATCAGCATTCAACGGCAATTCGCTGCTGATTTTGAGCGAAATGATGGCGATTTCAGGAAGTATTGTCAATTCATCCGAAACATCGGAGTAGGTTTTGCCGTTATTGCCGAACGCGGTAACTTTTATATAAATTGAATCGGCTTTCAGATTGGGAATTGTCCAGTCAATTCCGTTTTCATCTATAGTTGAACCGATAGTGTTCCATGTCGCCCTGTTGTCGAAAGAAGCATAAATAAGGCAACTGTCCACATCGGATGGTGAATCAACCTGCCAGGAAATATAATAGACCGAATCCGCTTTCAACTGAGTTTCACCTCCGATATCAATTGAGTGCACTGCAATGTTCGGTGTGATTCCGAAGATTTCCGATTGATCGGAAGCGGTTGTTCTGTTTTTTGTATATGCAGTTATCCTGATGAATGAAGAATCTGTTTGAATATCATCGATTTTCCATGTGAAAGTTGTTTCCGAGGTCGTTTTTCCAAGGCGTTTCCATGTTCTTTTATTATCATACGAAACATTTACCTGAAAACTGTCCACTTCAGAGGGCAGGTTGCACTGCCAGGAAATTGTCGTGGTTGAATTTGCCTGCAGTTGCGGAGCACCCCCAACAGCAATCGAGTGAACGACGATTGTCGGTTCATTCTGAAGGGTATCGATTATAGAGATGCCGTACCATGCCTTATCCTTCTGGAAGGTATTCAGATCATACTGGAAATAGGCGTTGAGCAATGTTTTATAGGTTCCATTACAGCGGAAACTTTTTATCCGCAACGGGTTCGCGTCGGTTAATTCAACGATGATCGCATTTCGTCCAAGAATGTTCACTGCCCCTCTTTCATCGGGTTTTTTGTGTACGAATGTACCGACCATGATACTGTCGCCTGCGCCGTAGAACTCCAGATCAAGTGTATCGTTAACATCCACGGTAAAGTAGTCGTATCTCCCGTAACTGTTTTCAAGCGGAAGAACCGGGAAATGGAAGCGGATGTAATCATTGGATCCCTGCCGCCGTAATCCGGTAATCCATTCAGTATTCTGAAAATGGCCGGATGCCCGGGTGATTTGTGCCGGTTGTGATAATTCAGTATTAAGAGCGATATTAATGTAGGTGTTGCTGAAAAGTTGCTGCCACCATGTATACCCAGAGAGCCAGAACGTTGAAAGATATCCTTTTTCTTCGTTTGAATATTCTCCGATTTTAGTATAGCCATAACAACCGTTCAACACACTTTCATCAGCATCCTGGGTCCAGAAAAAAGAATGCAGCGAGGTACCCGGAGTTATTTGGCCGAATGTCGGAAACGGCAATACTGCAAGAGACAGAAGAACGCCCGCAGCGTTGGCGGTGATTTTTGGGTATAGTTTCCCCATAAAACCTTCCTTGGTACTTGTGGTACCTGGTTGAGGAGATCGGTAAAATTATGCGCAAGTGTAGCGCTTAAACAGGTGTACTAAAGCGGTTAAGTAGTGGGATACCAAAATTATAAAAACGTGAAAACCGAAATATCAACAGTTTTTTTGGAATAATTTTTACGGCCCGGATAGAAATGATATTTTCCGGATAACGCATCGATTAAATTGACGGGTAGATAATTCCGTGCAGGATGGCAGTGGAGAGGACGTTAGGGAATAGTCAAGAGAAAGCAGAATCCCCGATGCATCAGATCAGGTTGCGGTAATCAAGAAGTTCCGGTAACAGTCGATGATGCCGATATGGTTTCCCGTTGTGGATCTTGTAAAGGGTTTTAAAATTGGTTCCCGGTAGGGATGTTCAATCAACAAGTGGGGTATCTCCTTATCGTCGAATAGAAAAACTAGGAGAATAGGGAAAGGGGAAAGATCCGGATAACAATCTGTATTGGGGTGCAATGTATGGGGTCAAGTCCTTTTTTAAAACCCGCGATGACGAATGGCAACTTGTTGCCGCACCAGAGTCGGAAAATACGGCAGTACTCGACCGGCTTCGAATGAAACACGTAAAAGAAGATCCTTATATGTTTGCCGATACGTACGACGGTGAGAAAATAAAACAATGTATCGAGGATTTTTTGAAAGCATCGAATGTACAGATGCCAGTGGAAGTCAGTTCCCAATCCCGGACCCTTGCTTTCGGGGGGAATGCCGACCTGATTGCCTATGTCGGGCACGATGGACTCATGGATTTCAATGTGAGTTTGCAATATAGTAGTACCGTCGAAAAAACGAAAGAGGTGATCATTCTTGCGTGTTACAGTAAAAGTTACTTTTCACCCGAAATAAGAAAGGCAAAAGCCAACCCGACTCTCTGGACAACTCGCCTGATGGCTCCAGAAGCGTATACGTTACAAGCCGCGCTTGACGGTTGGATACGTAATGAAACAGGGAAGGAGATAAATGAACGGGCGGCACAGATCTACCAAAAATACCAGAAGTGCGGCATCAACGGTGCCAGGAAACTATTTGCAATAGGATATTAAAGTACAGGTAGTCGCTCGTGATTGATCGCTGAATGAATATGCAGGCCAACAGAATCAAACAGGATCAACGAAACTGTTAATTAATCAGGTTGTAAAACAGTTTCCTGAAAGGTGGCCGGCAGGTTCCTCATTATTTCGGTTTAGTTGTTTTTCCACTTTCCCTTACGGCTTCTCCCCGGATTCCGTATCTATTGTCACCTAGTTCTTTCCGTGCCTGTTCGGCGAGTCCGGTTAATCTTTTAACAATGTCGGGATGGTTGTTTATGAGGTTGTTTTTTTCGTGAATATCTGTTTCAAGGTTGTAGAGCTCCGGTGGAATGATTGTATCCTGTTTGTCCTTCAGCAGTTTGTTTTTTACATAGCGGTAGGGTGAATTCCAGGATGCTTTACGCTTGAAAATAAGTTTCCAGTTTCCTGCCCGCACTGCATCGAGCCGTTTACCGGTGTAGTAAAGGAATACCTCGTACGGAGTTTCACCGGATGTTCCCGTGATGATGTCGTAGATGTTTTTTCCGTCAATTTTGTTCGCAGGTAATGGCGCTCTGACAACGTGGGCAAGGGTGGGTAACAGATCCATTGAGGTAACGAAGGTAGGTTGCACCGTGTTTTTCGGAATGACATCGGGCCAGTGCATGATGCAGGGAACCCTGAACCCCCCCTCGTAGACAGTTCTTTTTCCTCCACGTAACGGGTATGCTTTACCGCCCCTTTTGCCCATCAGCAGCCAGGGACCGTTATCGGAAGTGAAAATGATCAGTGTATTGTTGAGAATGTTGCACTTTTCGAGCGTTTTGTACAGTTCACCCGTGTAATGGTCAATAGTGACAATCGCATCACCGTATTTTTTCCGGTCGGAGGCCCCTTTGAAGTCGCTGTCCAGTTTCAGGGGAATATGGGGCAGTGTATGTGACAGGTAAATGAAAAAAGGTCGGGAATGGTGCGCTTCAATAAAATTGATTGCTTCATCGGTGTAATCTTTTGTCAACTCTTTCTGTTGTACCGGTTGCTCGATGATCGTATCGTTTTTCATGAGGACGGAAGGTTTCATGTCGTTGCTGTACGGCATGCCGAAGAAATAGTCGAATCCGAAGTTCAACGGAGAAAATTCCGGCACCACCCCCAAATGCCATTTGCCGATACAGGCGGTTGCGTACTTTTTTGATTTGAGGATGTCGGCGACCGTGGTTTCAGACGGGTTGAGGCCTATTTTTGAGTTCGGGTACAACACTTTCGTGAGGCCTACCCGTGGCGGATAACAGCCGGTAAGAATGGATGCACGGGAAGGTGAGCATACCGATGAGGTTACATGAAAATCGGAAAACCTGACGCCCTCGTGCGCCAGCCGGTCGATATACGGGGTGTCGATTTTTTCAAATCCCTTTTTCCCCCGTTCCTTCCAGTAACAACCCAGATCGTCGTAGCCGAGATCGTCCGCAACGATCAGAATGATATTGGGCGTTTGTTTGTTTTCACGATCCGCTGAAAACAGATGCTTCACGGGAAGGATGAGACTGAGCAGCCCGACTGATTTTATGAATGATCTTCTATCGTGCATTCCGTCGCTGTACTATATCGTCCCGAAGTTCAAGAAACCGTTCATACGTATAATCGAGAAACCGGTGATATCCGGTACACAGATGATTCCCTGGTGTATGACCACTGTTACAATATAGATAATGTTTCGGGCATCCTCCATGGCACAGTGCATTGAATTTACAGTTGCCGCATCCCGATGCGTATTCCTTTTTCAACTGCATGAACTGCAATCGTAAAGGATGTCGAAGCAATTCGTCAATGGGTTGCTCATGGATAGTACCCAGACACCATGCCGGATCAACAAAAAAATCACACGGATACACATCGCCGTTATATTCGATTACCGGGTTCCCGTCACATACCGGTCCATGAGTGCATGAACCGGTCACGCCGTCAACAAGGGCAAAAAGAATATCTTCAAACAACCGTATCGAAACGTCGGGATAGCCGTTTTCAAACCACCGGTCAAACAGTGTCGAATAAAATCGTTCGAATCCTTCGCTCGTGATGGAATATTCCGACAGTTCATTTGTCAATGAATCGATTTCGACACAGGGAATAAACTGAAGCCAGTTATAACCCTGTTCCATAAAAAAGGTATAGATCGCATCAGCATGGCCGACGCTTTTATCGGTTATCATGGTGAGAATGTTGAACGGGATGTTGTCTTTTCGGAGAAGGTCAATACCGTTCATAACGGAAATAAAAGTTCCTTTTTCGTCCGAAGCGACTCTATAGGCGTCGTGTATGTTTTCCGGCCCATCGAGACTTACGCCGACCAGAGCGTGCAGAAGCGCGAAGAGGTTCGTCCACTCCCGCGTAATTCCCACACCGTTGGTCTGAAAGGAGACTTCGAGAATCTGTCCGTCGTGTGCGTATCGGTCAAACAACTCCGGAATCGTGTAATACAAATGCGGATCGGCCAACAGCGGTTCACCACCCTGAAAACAAAGCGATGAAACGGGAAAACGCAGTGAAAGATACTGTTTCAGAATTGCCGCGAGGGTAGTTACCGTCATCAATTTTGAATGTTCGGGATAGAGTGCAGCTGCTTTTTTATAAAAACAGTAGCTGCACTCCAGTGTGCAATCGCAGGATACGGGTTTGATCAATAAAGAAAACGGTACAACGGGTAACTGCCGGTCAGTCCTTCGCTTCGAATGCCTCACACTGAAACTCACTCTCCTCATCCGCCTGATCGAGGCGGTTAAGCGTGCAAAGGATCTCTTCGTTCGGATCAGTATCATTTTTGCAGAGTAGGCAAAGCCCGGGCTTCGTAACCAGATCCGGATTGAGCTTGTTTCCGTCATCGTCGTAGAAACCGGAAATATCTTCCTCATTACTTTCAAAGTCGGGTGGATTTTCATTAATCGCATCTTCTTGTTTACGGTAGAATGCAATGGATTCCGCGATGTGCTCCATGACCTCACTGGAAATTTCATCTTCCCTGATAGTACCATCAACAACCGACCGGGGAACGGTAATGTCGGGCGACAGATTGTAGAATTTCCAGAGTTCCCGGGAAATCCCGTCATGGTGTTTATGAATCAGATTGTTCAGATCGTGTGGTGAAATCTCTCCCGCACGCCATCTTCTGAAATGTGATTCCAGTTCGCATAATGCTTTTTCCATGTCACGATCATAGGCGATTCCGGCGAGCTGGCGGAGCTCTTTGCGGACTTTTTTCGGGTATTTCAGGTTTCTTTCCATGGCAGGGTACTCCATTGCCGTAGTAAAAGTGAAATTTATTTATACTGCACACATTAAATATAGGTTCCACTTCCCGATCCTGCATGGTTTGCGTTCATTTGAGCACAGCGATGTGGAGTGGAGGGAGAACATGATGCATTCGATTGCTAGTTTTCATTCCAGAAAGTATTTTTATTAAGCTGTACACACTATTCTTTGAAATTTGCGGCCATAGCTCAATTGGATAGAGCATCTGACTACGGATCAGAAGGTTTGGGGTTCGAGTCCCTTTGGCCGTATTT
>JAFGHA010000200.1 GCA_016930275.1 Chitinispirillaceae bacterium | reverse complement strand
GTCGGCATACCATGCATTCGCTTGAGCTGTTCTTTTATTGGCCCGGATTCAACCGAAAGAGTGATATTGGCGATTGGCGCAGTGGAAAAGACACTGTCGATGGAACCGTTTATGCTCACCGGTGTGGTTGAATCGATTTTAACGGAACTGAACGTGCACCGTTTTCCCCGCAACTGTAGCACCAGCTGCGGGTTGCCCAGATACAGGTGCCGATAGCTCAGTTCCCGGGCGGTGAGGCGGCAGTTGATGTCGGGTGATCCGTTCGGTGTACCGGTAACGGTTCCGATAGCGCGAAGAACCCCATTCACTCCCGTGCTATCGGGGAGTGAATCCGAAATGAGCGAAAAACTGAGGTCATACGATTTTCCGGAAGTGTCGCTATTATAGTATCCCTGCAACCGGGAGGTGAACCAGGGTGTTTCCAGAAAGAGTGAATCGGCGATGAGCGTGGATCCGGACAGGCGGGTATGGGCGTCGATACGGTGCGCTTGCAGTGCGCCCAGAGAATAGCCGCCGGTAGAGACGGCGATAGCCGCGTCGCTGCCTGTCTGCCATTGCAGCACCGCCGCCATCGTTCCCGTGCCGGAGATACGGCTCAAGGCTTCCGGAGGAAGAAGACCGGTAAGTGAATCGGGGGTGAAGTCGTCGCAGGCGACTTTAAGGTTGACCGATGGTTGTTTCGTGCACCGGAACCTGCCGCCGGCGGTACAGTGCATCCCCCGGATGCGGCAGGAAAAGGTGTCGACGAGGCAGATGCCCTTTTCAAGAGAGATTTTCGTTATCAGTGAATCCGCGGTCAGATCAGGAGTCTGCAGACGGGCGTTGCCTTCGGCGAGCCGGAGCCAGCCGTGCAATTCAAGGGTGTCGGGGTCGACCCGGTTGTTGAACGTGCATTCAACGACACCGTTGAGCGTACCGCTGCGAATGGTAACCGTGCCGGTGGAGAAGGGTTTTCCGAGACGGGCATCGGAGATACGTACCGATATATGGTGGCGGTTTCTCGGCCAGGAAAGTGTTCCCTGCAGGGAAAGGTTGTTTTTTTTTGAGCCGGATCGTCCGTTGAGCGAGAAGGATACTTCATCCAGGAAGCTCGTCAGCTTACCGCTGAGATGTCCGGCCACCTCGGTGGTATCCCCCCGCCTGTTGTTGAGGCGGACCGTTCCGTTCTTGACAAAAAGATAACGTGCCGGCGGTTCCGGGAATTCGACGGGCGGTGGCGTTTCACGGGCGGTTTCTTCCGCAACGGAATCGGGCGGCATACCGGGAACGGACAGGGGCAGGTCGATAACCGGCTTTATCAGAATGATCTGGTTTATGGCGCGCGCGAGGTCACCGCGATAGACGAAGAGTTTAGAAAACGATAGACCCGCTTTGATACTGCCGATTTTTATACCTACGGATTGCAGCGGCAGCGTTACCGATACGTTGTGAAGATATACTGAAAAAAAACCGATCCGCACGGCGTCAACCGTACAGGAACCCTTGATCGATACGGCGACCGCTTTTGTCAGTAAATCTTCGAGATGGCGGTTTTTTTCAAGTTGCCGCTTGGCCGCAAAAAAGGCAATGACACACAATAGTATACTAGAGGCGACAATGAGTACCCACTTACGGGGCCGCATGTTCCGTTTCTGCTTTCAGGAAGACGATCTTTCCGTCCGTCAGTTCCAGACGTACGGTATCGCCGTCCTGAAACCGGTTGTTGAGAAATTCCTCGGCCATCGGATCTTCAATAAGCCGCTGGATCGCCCGGCGCAACGGACGGGCACCCAGAAGCGGGTCGAACCCTTCGTCCACCACATGCTTTTTCACTTCCGCCGTTACCTCCATCGTAATGTTGCGGTCGACCAGCCGTTGCGAAACCTCGGCAAGCTGAATTTCGACGATCCGCGCGATTTCTTTTTTGGTAAGCGCGGCAAAGACGATCGTTTCGTCGACACGGTTGAGGAACTCCGGGTTGAAGATACGCTTGAGTTCGTCGAGCACTTTGGACTTCATCGCGTCATAATCGTTTTTATCGCTTGATTTTCCGAAACCGACGGTGCCGCTCTTTTTCACGTCCCGGGTTCCGGCGTTGGAGGTCATGATGATGATCGTATTGCGGAAATTGACGTGTCTCCCGTAGGAGTCGGTGAGCAGTCCGTCGTCGAGAATCTGCAGCAGGACATTGAATACGTCGGGATGCGCTTTCTCTATTTCGTCAAGAAGGATCACCGAATAGGGCTTTTTGCGGATTTTTTCGGTGAGCTGTCCGCCCTCCTCATAACCGACGTATCCCGGAGGCGCTCCCATGAGACGGGAAACGGCGAATTTTTCCATGTATTCCGACATGTCGATACGAACCAGCGCATCGTCGGAATCGAACAGCGCCTCGGCGAGTGTTTTGGCGAGTTCCGTTTTTCCCACACCGGTCGGGCCGAGAAAAATGAACGAAGCGATGGGACGCTTGACGTTGTGAAGACCGGCCCGTGAACGGCGGATGCTGCGGCTGATCGCATGCAGCGCGGGATCCTGGCCGATAACGCGTTTCCGCAGTTCCTCCTCCAGATTGAGAATCTTTTTCGATTCCTCCTCGGCAAGACGCGAGAGCGGAATGCCCGTCATGGTCGAAAGCACTTCGGCGATGGTCGCCTCATCGACGAGAAGCCGTTCTTCGGCCTTGGATTTGCGCCAGAGCGCCTTTTTTTCGAGCAGAGTCCCCTTGAGTTTCTCCTGTTTATCACGAAGCTTCGCGGCTTTTTCGAATTCCTGCTGTTCCACGGCGAGTTCCTTATCCTTCACCACCTCCGCGATTTCCTTCTCCATGTCACGGATCTCGGTGGGAATCTCCATGCTTGAGAGACGTTTGCGTGCGCCGGCTTCGTCGATCACGTCGATCGCCTTGTCGGGAAGGAACCGGTCCGATACGTATCGCTCCGAAAGCCGGACGGCGGAGTCGATCGCCTTTTCGGTATAGGTCACTTTATGATGGTCTTCGTACCGGTAGCGCAGACCGCTCAGTATCTGGATGGTTTCAACGACATTCGGCGGATCGACCATGATCTGCTGGAACCGTCGAGCGAGCGCGCCGTCTTTTTCGATGTATTTGCGGTATTCATCGAGGGTGGTGGCGCCGATGCACTGGATTTCTCCGCGTGAGAGCGCCGGTTTGAAAATATTCGATGCGTCGAGGCTGCCTTCGGAACCGCCTGCACCAACGATGGTGTGCAGTTCATCGATGAAAATGATAATGTTTTCGTTCTTCTGCAGTTCAACCATGAGTGCCTTGAGCCGCTCCTCGAACTGACCGCGGTATTTGGTCCCGGCGACCATCGAGGCCATGTCGAGATTTATCACCCGTTTGTTTTCAAGCACCTGCGGAATATTTTTCTCGACGATACTCTGGGCCAGTCCCTCGACGATGGCGGTTTTTCCGATACCCGGTTCACCGATAAGCACCGGATTGTTCTTTTTACGCCTGCTTAAAATCTGCACCACCCGCTCGATTTCTTTTTCACGACCGATGACCGGATCGAGTTTGGCTTCCCGGGCCATTTGTGTGAGGTCGCGGCCGAAGTGATCGAGAAACGGTGTTTTACTTTTTTCCTTGGAACCGCTGCCGACCGATTCGCCGCCGCGCAGCACCCGGTTGATCTCTTCCTTCACCCGCTCGTAATCGAGCCCCGATGCGGCAAGGGCGTTGGCTGCGGCGGATTCGGTATCTTTCATGAGCGCGAGCAGCAGATGTTCGGTACCGATATATTTATGCGACATGGCGCGTGCCTCATTGGCGGCGATTTCGAGTACTTTTTTCGCGCGCGGAGTGAACGGAAGCATCTGTCCGATGGTCATCATACCGCCGGTTGAGGTGATCGCTTTCTCGATATTGCCGCTGAGTTCCTCGAGGTCGACTCCCATGCTGCGCATTACCGCGACCGCAACACCGTCGCCTTCCTTGACAAGGCCGAGCAGCAGGTGTTCGGTACCAACATAGTCGTTGCCGAGTCGCACCGATTCCTCGCGTGCGATCTGCATCACTTTCTTGACACGATCGGTAAACATACCGTTCATATTGTTGTATCTCCTCGTTTTCCGTTGTTCTTTCCGGGTGATTGGATTCGTCGGGCTCTGGGCCGTTTCGGTGGTTCAGGGGCGCTTCCGAGAAAGTCCCTGACGAAATCGGCGCGGACCGCCTGAAGATTATCTTCGGTAAAGGTTTTTCCCAGATGGCGCTGCAGATGCGCCGGCATTATCATAAGCGTAAGCCGGTTAAGCCGTTCCCGGGAAAGCTCCTCGAACATTCCGCAGTCGATACCGAGCCGCAATGCCGAGGAAAGATTGAGAAATTCGGTTACCGTGAGCAGACGGGCATGCAGCAGGATGCCCCAGGAACGGTTTATTTTATCGGACAGCTCCGCGGCGGCTTCATGCAAAATGGTTTCCCGTGCCGTACGTTCGTGGGCTATGACGTCGGTAATGATTGTACGGGTATGCTGCAGAAACTCCTCTTCGCGTGCACCGAGGGTCGCCTGGTTCGAGAGCTGGAACAGATTGCCGACCACTTCGGAGTGTTCCCCGAAAAAACCGCGCGTTGAAATGCCCATCTGACTTGCCCCGAGAAGTACCGGGTCGATCGATTTGGCAAGTACGAGCCCGGGGAGGTGTAAAAGAAAGGAAACCCGCAGTCCGGTACCCGAGTTGGTGGGACAACTGGTGAGAAATCCGCGACGTACTTCGTAGGCGAACGGCAGGTAATGGCCGAGCAGGTCATCCAGACCGGTGAGACGCTTCCATACCGCTTCAGCCTGAAAGCCCGATTCTATGGCATGGAGACGAAAATGGTCCTCTTCATTGACCATGATCGATGTCTGCCGGTTTTTTTCGATGGCTACTCCCCGGTCACCCTCGATGTTGAGGAGATCAGGGCTTACCAATCGTTCTTCGAGCAGCAGTTCACGATCGAGCTGGGTGATGTCGACACAATTAATGAGAGAAAACGATTTGAATTCAGGCTGCCGGTTGAGCACCGCCGCGATCTCGTTGAAAATCTCTTTACGTTCAGTCTGCTGCGCATGATAGGGAAACCGGTGATTGGTGAGGTTCCGTGCCAGTCTGATACGGGTCGAAATTACCAGATCGGATTGAGGACCGTCGCCCGAGAACCAGAGCGGAAGCGCATCCGGAAGTTCCGACGGCAATAATGACTCCTTGAGTTTCATTGGATTCCCATCTGTTTGATCGAATGAATCGCATCGCGGATGGTGGCGGCCTGCTCGAATTCCTCGTTTTTAATGGCGACGGCGAGTTCATGACGCAACCGTTTGATCTCGACGGTAAGTGCCTGCGGCGACTGCCCGGGAGTTCTGTAGCGTTTTCCTTTGTGAATCAGCGAACCGTGCATCTGCATGAGCAGCGTATCGATCTCCTGTTCGAATGCGGTGTAACATTCAGGACATCCCAGCCACCCTTTTGTACGGAACTGTTCGTAGGTGCAGCTGCAGCGGGTGCAGGTTTTGTTGATCACCGGTTCCGGGTTTTCGGCGGTTGTTTCCGACGAATCGTCATTTGAAAAGGAAACACTGATGCCTTTTTTCCGGGCACACTCTTCGCACAAATGAGATATCTGTGTTTTATTTTGCATAATCTGCGTCAGATGTATGTTTGCCGGATTAACACCGCATTCGTCGCAAAGCTTCATGGTATCTGTCTTTCAACGGTTGTGATCGGCCCTGATGCCGTAGCATACAATGATACTGTCACGGCCTCCTGATATCTATAAATATACTTTTCCGGAGGTCGGCCGGTTCTTAATAAATACGTGTCCGTGCAATCGGGGAACATTTCGAAACGGTTTACCGTATCGCTATTACGATGAAAGTATCCGTGCGGAGTCGCTGTTTTCGGTAATTCTGCCGTCTTCGAGATAGAGTGTACGGTGCAATCCTTCGGTGAGGCGGTTGTTGTGGGTGGCGATCAGGAATGTCTGGTTCAGTTCCTCATTCGCCTTTTTTATGTGACTCAGGAGTGTATCACCATTTGAGCGGTCGAGATTACCAGTCGGTTCGTCGGCGAGAACGAGTGCCGGATTGTTGAACAGGGCACGGGCAAGAGCCACCCGCTGCCGTTCGCCACCTGAAAGCTCGGAAGGGTAGTGGCCGCGTCGACGGCTCAAACCGAAAATATCGAGCAGATCCGTGGCACGTTTTGACGCTTCACTGTGGGATCTCCCTTCGATCAGGCCGGGGAGCAGGACATTTTCTAGTGCAGTGAAATCAGGGAGCAGATGATGAAATTGAAACACGAAACCGATGTGCCGGTTACGGAATTCAGCGAGTTTTCTGGTATCGAGCCCCCGGAGATTCATTCCGGTGACAACCACAGTACCCTGCTCGAACGAATCGAGGCCACCGAGAATCTGCAACAGGGTCGTTTTCCCGGCCCCGCTCATACCGACCAGTGCAACCATTTCACCTTTTTCGACGGTGAAACTCATCTCCCTGAGCACCTGAAAGGAACCCTGGTCATCAGTGAAGCTTTTACTGAGCTTGTCGACGGTTACAATTGTTTCAGGCACGGATGTTCCTTCTTGTTAAGAGTGACGGGGAGACTGTAAGACTGCGGGACTGGGAGAAAACAATATTCTCCCTGTCCCGCAATTCCCCCGTCCTTATTCATATCGAATCGATTCCGCCGGAAGCAGGGATGCCGCTTTCCAGGCGGGATACAGCGTGACCAGCCAGCAGATGAGATTTGCCGCCACATATACTGCGATCACATCGAGCGGCCGGACGATAACCGGCAGTGTATTGATGAAATAGAGATCACCCGGAATCGGAATAAACCGCCATTTGTACTGTGCGAGACAGAGGGCGACACTGAGACTCACGCCGATGGTTGACCCGATAAACCCGATCACGATACCGTTCGCCATGAAGATACGCATAATCGCTCCCGGCGATGCCCCCATGCTCATGAGAATTCCGATCTCCCGCCGTTTTTCTATAATCATCATAACGAGCGAGGATATAATATTGAACGCCGCGACCACCATGATCAGCGAAATCACTAAAAAGATGATCGTTTTCTCAAGCTTCATCCACTGAAAGAGCGACCGGTTCTCCATCTGCCAGTCGATGGCGCGATAGGGATAGCCCCCGATATGATTCCGCACGGTTTCGGCAATCCGGTCGGCTTTGAACAGGTCCGCCGTTCGTAGTTGGATACCCTCAACCCCCTGCATGTTGAGCAGGAACTGGGCCGATTCAATTGACACGTACACAAAGTTGAGATCGTACTCGAACATGCCGGTTTCGAATACACCGGTAACGGTGAACCGGGCCATTTTCGGTACCGGGTCGATTTCTCCCTCGGCATAAGCAAGGCTCATGAGCACTATTTCCGCACTGTCGCGGATTCCCATCCGGTCGGCAAGGCCTTTCCCGATGAGAATGCCGGGAAAGGTACGTCCCCGTCGGGAAACGGCACTGTCGAGGTTGAAACGTCCCCACTGCACCGTGGATTTGAGGTCGGAGACGGACGGTTCGAGGGTGTCGTCGATCCCGAAAAACATCACCCCTTCCTGTACCTGGTCACGCTCGACCCCTCCTTTGCCGGAAATAAAAGGTGCGGCTCCGGTAATCCCGGGACATTTGAGTATTTCCCGGCGAAGAGAATCGTATTCCTCTATCGGATCACCGTGGTACCGGGTGATTTTTGCATGGGCGAGGGTACCGACAATCCGATCGCGCACCTCTTTCTCGAATCCGTTGGCCACGGCCAGGGCGACGACGAGAACAAAACTGCCCAGGCAGACACCCATTGCAGTGATATACGTGATCCAGGAGATGAACCCGATTTTCCGTTTCCCGCGCAGATATCGCACGGCGATGAACAGTTCCATTGGTCCCAAGGGCTTGATCCTTTAAATTGCTGTCGGGGAAACCGGGCGTTTTCCGGAATTCAGGCGACGTTGCTTATCGATTCAGGTATACGTACATGATTTCAATGCATTGCACGTCAATTGCGTTGGTTGAAATATAACTGTTCGCCGTGAGATTGCCAATGACACCTCTCCCCTGCCCCTCTCCCGGAATGAGAGAAAAAGAGATTTTATTTAAAGCATCAGGTTAGGGGAAAAAAACAGCACATTTCTGTTTAAGGCCCTACTGTCGATCGTTGTAAAGTTTTCATTTTACGGATCGTGATCATTTGCATCGTAACAGCTCCCCTCTCATTCCGCGGGAGGAGGGGCAGGGGAGAGGTGTCACTCCGGCCGCATGAGCGGAAAGAGAATCACGTCGCGCAACGTCGACGCATTGGTCAACAGCGCGACGATCCGGTCGATGCCCATTCCCCAGCCGCTGATCGGCGGCATGCCGTATTCCATGCACTGAAGAAAGTCATTGTCCACCTCCATGGTTTCGGTGTCGCCCTGGGCGCGGGCCTGCGCCTGCTGTTTGAACCGTTCGGTCTGATCGACCGGGTCGACCAGCTCACTGTAGGCATTGACCACTTCCCAGCCGTTGACGACCAGCTGAAACCGGTCGACCACAAGCGGATTTTCGTCATTTTTTCGCGCGAGCGGGGAGAGATCGAGCGGGTGATGGGTAATGAACGTCGGGTTGACGAGCTGTGGCCGGGATACTTTTTTATACAGCAGGTCAATTAATGTTCCTCGTCCTGCTTTCGCCACGTCGACATCGGTTTCCAGGGTGATTCCACGCTGCTTGATTTCCGCCATGAGCGCTTCGCGGGTAGGGCAGGCATCAATATCGATACCGCAGTCTTTTAAAATCAGCTCTCTGAATGAGTAGCGCGGCCAGGTGCCGCCGAAATCGATTTCAGTATCTTCATAGGTACATTTCAGACTGCCGCTCACCGTTTCGAGCAGATGTTTGAAGAGCGTCTCCGTGAAGTTCATGTTGTCAACATAGTTCCAGTAGGCGCAGTAGTATTCAAGCAGGGTGAAATCGGGCAGGTGTGATGCGTCCATTCCTTCGTTGCGGAAGGAACGGGCGAACTCGTAGACCCGGTCGAACCCACCGGCGATCGCCCGTTTGAGATAGGTTTCCGGAGCGATACGCAGATAAATGTCGATATCGAGCGCGTTGTGGTGCGTCATGAACGGACGTGCGAGGGCTCCCGTCGCCTTATTGGTGAGCACGGGGGTGTCGATCTCGGTGAACCCGTGGTTATCGAGATAGTTGCGGATGGTTCGGATGATCTTCGTCCGTTTGATGAATCGTTCCCGGGACTCTTCGGACATGATGAGATCGAGATACCGTTTCCGCAGCCGCAGCTCCGGATCGGTGATACCGTGAAATTTTTCGGGTAACGGGCGGAGTGTTTTTGAGAGAAAGGTGAAACCATCGATATCAACGGTTTTCTCGCCGGTCTTCGTCGTTATCATCGTTCCGGTTACCCCGATGAAATCACCGATATCGATCAACCGTTTGATATCGTTAAAACGGTCACCGAGTTTGTTTTTCTGCATCGCGAACTGCAGTTTCCCCTCGATATCATACAGGTGGCCGAATGCCAGTTTGCCGAAAAACCGCAGGGCGATCACCCGACCGGCAACCCGGACTCCGGTGGTGTCATCGGGGAGGGCTGCTGCTTCGTGGAGTCGGTGGGTCCGTTCAAACCGTTCGGCATACGGATGATCTCCGGCGGTTCTGATACCGGGAATTTTTTCCAGACGGACCTGCATCTGTTCGTTGAGGTCGACGGGCTGTTCGAGAGGTTGTTCCATGTAAAATCCGATAAAAAAATGGTTGTGGCGTAACTGTTCAAACTGCTAAAAATAGTTCTTCCCGGGTGATCAATACCAGCTGTTTGATTTTTGAAAACAGCGACTGCTCCCATAGTGACGTTCTGAAATTTCCGCAAATAGTATATTCCCGCAATAGTTTATTTCTCCTGTCTCATGGAAAAAACAATGAAACCAATCGTTCTGGCCATGGTCATCTGTGACTACTATTACCGGGATGCTCACTCCGGAAAAAGTATCCTGTCGGGTACGTTCAGCTCCATCAACAGTGCTAATTTTCCGTCAAAACACGGGAACTGTGCGATTTATGTCGCACTTACCGATGTGGCGACCAGGGGAAAGGCACAACTGGTGTTCAGGAAAGAGGAAGGCGATTTTTCGATGCAGCTTCCTCCCTGGGACGTGCAGCAGCCGGAGAACCGTCGCGGCGTGGTGGAGATTGGTGGAAATATCAATGGACTGCCGATTCCGGAGCCGGGTAATTACGAGTTCGTTCTGCTGTGGGAAGGACATGAAATCGCCTCGCGACGACTGGTCGCCATCAAGGTGGATCTCGAAAGAGCGCAGCCGAATGAAGGCGAACTCAATAATCAGTAAACCGGCACGAAAACTCACTATCGTGATGTAGCACTCAACATCTGTTTATTATAAGTTATTTTTTTGGTCTTTCGATCATGACGCCCCCTAAATCCCCTGCAGAGGGACTTGTAAGAACTTGAGATTCGTTAAAGGTCCTCCTACGGGGGATTAGAGTGTGAAAATGTCAATGCTCAACAGAAATGATTCAACAAGGAAATCCGATGGAAATTTCTACAATACTCATTAAACTTACCGGCGTTGTTCTGCTGCTCTGGACACTTTATTCCATTTACCGGCATGTCCGTGAAAAACAGGCCGCCGCGAAAAGTGCGAAGCCGGGAGAGGTGCAGTCGGTTTCGGAGCAGATCCTCAACAATATTCTCCTCTACCTTTGGCTGGCGTTCATGGTGGTGTTTTCGATCGGGATGATCGTCAATAACTAGTGTCTGTCCGGAAACCCTTGGGATTTGGGGTCGTATGCTTCGGCAGGCTCAGCATGAGCGTAAATTATGTTTTTTCTTTCCATACCCGCTCATCATGGCAGCCCGGTGAAGGATACGTCTTCATGGTTTGACAGGTGGTGTATCGGGCCTGCTGATTGTTCTCACCATGAGCGGTTGTTGCCGGTTATTCGCAATCGGTTATGACGTCGCGGACGGTTTTCCCGCGAATTCCACCAGCGATTCCAGATACGCCATCGGCAACCCGATGTCGAACCGTTTCCCCTGTACAATATATCCCATGAATCCGTCTTCGATACGTAGCCGGTCGAGGCAGGATGTCAGCTGAAATTCGCCTTTCTCACGGATATTATTGACAATGTGTTCGTCGAGGAATTCGAATATCCGTGGTGAGAGTACGTACTGACCGAACACCGTGCAGTACTGATCATCGGGCATTCCTTCCATCCGCAGATGTTCCGCTGCGTATACCGCATCGGGTTTTTCGGCGAATTCGGTAATTGCCATCACCGATTGTTCCTCTACCCAGTTACCGGTGACGGTGCCGAAATGGCGGATACTCTCGGCGGGGGTGAGCTTGAGGCCGACGGCGCTTCTACCGTATTTTTCATACACATCAAGGAGTTGTCGCGTACAGGAGGTGTCGGAGTCCGAGGCGTACAGATGATCGCCCAGCATGAGCAGGAAGGGTTCATTGCCGACCCACTGCCGTGCGCAGTACACCGCGTCACCGAATCCGTTCTGTGTTTCCTGTTCGATAAAGGTGATTTTGTGGCCTATGGTAATGATATAGTCGGAGAGCTTCTGAGCATCTTTTGACAGCTTCGCGAAGTGTTCCACCGGCGGCGGAGTATGAAAATACTCTTCGAACAGTGCCCGGTCACCCTTCTGGACGATAACGCAGATCTCCTCGATATCGCCGCTGAGAGCTTCTTCCACGATCGCCTGGATAACGGGTTTCACGATACCGTTTTTATCAATGACCGGAAACAGTTCCTTCTTCACCGCCTTGGTGGCCGGGAAGAGCCGTGTGCCGAAACCCGCGGCGGGAATTACCGCCTTGCGCACCTTTTTCGCCGAAGAAAGTGTCAGTTTCAGACATTCCATTTTCAGTTCGGATTCAATGATGTTGATGACCTGGTCCTGGGTGACCTCATCTTTCACCAGGAGCTGTGCGGTTCCGTCACCCTGCGAACCGACTCCCTTGCCACCGAGAATGAGCGGTTGGATTGACGGCCAGGAGAGCAGCTTGTGCAGTACCGGCGAGGTGAGCTGTGAGGGACAGGCGGGAATGCATGCATTGTCGAATGCCGCCTGCGATTCCGTCATGAGTTTTCCCAGAGCTTCAGCATCACCCTGTTCGATTGCAGTCACCGCTTTTTTTGTGATCGAGGCGCTTATTGTGCCGAGGTATTTCTGTACGTTTTGCTGCAACTCATTTTCCGCGAAAGGATAACATTTGTTTAGCTTGCTGAGGATCTCACGGGTGTCTTTTCCCGCACACAGATCAATAATCACGAAATGGAAATTGCCTCCGACGGCCACTTCCCTGACGTCGACGCGGTCACCGTCAAAGGTCATCATTACCGGCCGATCACCGTAAGCGCATCCCTGATCCATCCGGCCGCATCGGGAAGGGGTGGTGATTTCACCGAGATAGCCGAATTCCATTTCTCCCCGGATAGTCATTTTAAGATCATAAATCCGGTTGAAAGCACGTGCGACGAGCACGCACGTCGCAGCGCTCGAAGAGAGTCCTTTTTTTACCGGTAGATCGGTATGGTAGTTATTGATTTCAAGGCCGTGAACCCGGTAATGCGTCAGTACCTGGTAGGCAACACCCGCAACATAACTGAAAATACCGCCCTTCTGGGCTTCTTCGAGCAGCGACTCCCGGTTCATGGGAATTTCGAATGTTTCCTCGGTAAGTGTTGTCCGGAAAATCAGTTTTGAAGGGTGAGGTTTTACTTCGGCGTATAATCCCTGGTTGGTTCCGCTGATGAGGGTGAAGCCCATTTCAAGTGCGCCGTTGATGCGTCGGTAGCCACCGGCCCAGTCGGTGTGTTCACCAAAGAGACAGATTCTGCCGGGAACGAAAAGTTTCATGGTGAGTAGTCCTCTGTATGTCGTGTCTGGTTGAATAAACCCGTGAAGTAAATGAACAAAATAATCAAAACAGTCGGTCTGTGCCATGAAAGATTCCATTTACCGTGAAATGGCGGCTGGAAATGAAAGGCCCCAGAGGGTCGGACATCGAGGATTAAGGGTGAGGTATGGTATTGTTGAATCGCCGGAGCACTTCGTCTTCAGGTTCCGGTTCCGTGAAATCGCCGCACGGATCAACTGTCAGAAAAGTCAGATTGTTCCGGAATGGAAAAACCCTGTTCGGAAAGTGCGCTGCAGAGTTCAGGAAACAATGCTCCGAGCCGGCGGATTGTATCACCGATCTCATCCGGCTGGAGTGTCGGCACGCTCTGTTCGAAATTTTCGGCAGTACTGCCTAATTTCAGGGCTCCGACTGTTCGGGAGGATGATTTCAGGGAATGGGCATTCCGAATGGGAAACCTGGCTCAAACTCGTGTTTGAGAAATTCGGTGAGCAGCCGTTTGATGAGATGGTGCAGCTCTGTATTCTGAGCGAATTCACCTCAACACTGAATCGACGACTGAAACTGACGTGGTTACCGGTAATTTGTTGATGTAACTTGTGCCGTATAATGGTACACTAATAAATCGGTCGGACGAATCGTGCAGTGAGGAGAATCGAGTGCGTTCTTTTGTCAGTATCCGCTCCAAACTCATTTCCAATATCATGTTGCTTATCGGGGGAACGTTTATTATCCTTCTTTCGGTAATCATCACCTCGAATGTGATATCGATAGGAAGTGGTATGGAAAAGACGAAACGGCAGATACGGGAGTCGCTCATCGCCAAAGGAAAACTGCTGACGAAAAACAACAGCCAGGCCATGAAAGTTATGGCCCAGGATAATGCTTTTACCGCCATTCAGGGGTTGGTGGCCTCGACCGTCGCCGACGATGACGATCTCGTCTACGGCATCTACATGGATCGCGATCTGAAAGCCTGGGTTATTGCAGATGCTGAAAATCCGGCGGGAATACCAAAGGATTACAAGCCGCTTTCAGATTCCGTGGCACTTTGGGCCGGATCACTCTCGATGCCCTCGCACAAGGAGTATCCGCATGACAGTATCTCGGTAATAGAGTTTGCCGCTCCGGTGGGAGACAGTGCCGACATTCTCGGTTATATCCGTTATGGGATCAGTACCGCATCGATGAAATATATGATAGACGAATCACTTTCAGCTGCCCGACGAGGGATGCTGCAATCCATGATCATTATCGTGCTGACGGGATTGATTTCAGTGACCATCGGGTTTCTGGTTTTACGTCAGCTGGCTTCCCGCATAACCATGCCGATCGGGGCTCTGGCCGAGTCTTCGAGGATTATTGCAGAAGGAAATTATGATGTGGCGGTGGTGCCGCAGAGCAATGATGAAATCGGCAGACTGGCTGAACATTTCGAGTCGATGCGGAAAACCATTAAAAAATATACGGATCATCTGCAGGTGTTGATTGATGAAAAAATGCAGCAGGTAAAGGATATTCTCAATAATATCGACCAGGGCCTGTTCACGGTCAACCTGGATGGTACGGTGAACAACGAGTACAGTGTCCGGGCGAATGAAATACTGCAGGTTGATGATGTGGCCAACTGCACACTACGTGAACTGTTGCGGTGCAACAGTGAGATCGAGGCGGCGTTCAAATCATGGTTTGCGCTTGTCAGGAAACAGTACAAACGGGTACGCTGGATGAAGCTGGCGCGACTCGCTCCGGTGCAGGAACTGGAGTTGAAGGGGCCAAATGGAGAGGAGTATGTGTCCATTGATTATCAGCGGATCTGTGACAAAAACGGAAATCTGGTTAAAATTATGGTACTTGCGCTTGATGAAACCGAAAAGCGCAATCGGGATCTGCAGATGGAGGAAGAACGCAGAAAGCATGAATATGATGTCAAAACAATCCTGAGTATCGCTCATACTCCCGCCGAGGAATTGACGGAATTCATGGTAGATACCGCTACCCGCTTGCGGGAGGTACGGGCGGAAGTATCGCGTCACCTGGCAGGGGTTACCCGGCACCGGGACCATTATCCGGACAGCATGGAATATAGCATCACCAGGGAACAGGTCGACCGGATGTACCGTGACCTTCATACGATAAAGGGTAACAGCGGTTCGTATGATTTTGAGCTGCTTTCAACACTGGCGCACCGTGCGGAAGGTCAGCTGGAGCAGCTGCGTGAAAAAATGCTGGATAGAAGGGATATCGTACTCTCGACCGTCGATCGGCTTCTTACTGAAATGAGCGGATCAATTGATGATATTCACCGGAAAATGAAGCTTATTTTCGGTAGTGAAGAGGAACTTTCGGTACGCATTCCGGAGGTACAGGTGAGTAGAATCGTCACGCTCGGCACATCGGTGCATTCATCAGCGGTCGATCCTCAGGTAAGACAGCTCGCCGATGCGTGCATCCGGCTTTCATGGAAACCGGCGAAGAGTCTGTTCAGAAAATATCAGAAACTTGCCTTGAAGTCGGCCCGGAAACTTCTGAAGAATATCACTGTTACGGTGTCTGATGAAAATGTACTGTATCCGTCGGATTTTCTGGCGGATCTTGATGAGGTGTTTATCCATCTTGTCCGGAATGCGGTGGCTCATGGCATCGAAACGTCTGAGATTCGCGATGAACTTGAAAAAGGTATCGGGCATATCAGTATGGGTATACAATGTCGTAACGGCCGAAAAATCATTTCACTATCCGATGACGGACATGGCATTGATATCGATAAATTGGTGGAACGGGCCATCGGGAGCGGAATTATCACCCGCGAGGAAGCCGAGGTGCTCCCGGATGAAGATAAATTGAACCTTGTATTCCGTGGTGGCGTTACAACGAGTGAAGAACTTTCCGATGTGTCCGGAAGAGGCATGGGAATGCAAATAGTTCAAAAAAAGGTTGAGCGAATGGGAGGTACACTCGAAATCGCAACCAAATTCGGAAAAGGAACCACCATTACGGTTTCTCTGCCGGAGAGCAGCGATACCGGTGAAGGAAGAAAGGAAATTCTCTGAATATGTGTTATCTGAACACTATCGCTTCGGGTGAAAGGAGTACTGCATGAAAAGGACGGTGGTGATTGTTGATGATTCAAAATTTCTCATGAAGCAGATTACGGATTTTTTTGAGCAGCAGATGGGCTTTTCAGTCGTGGCAACCGGTTCAGATGGAAACGATGCGGTCGAATTATTCCGTAAGTTCAAGCCGGATCTGATCACCCTCGATATTTCCATGCCCAATAAATCCGGGGCAGATGCGATGAAGGAAATATTGAGCGATTATCCTGACGCAAAAGTGCTGATGATTTCGGCGGTCCGTGGGAATGCAATGCTGCAGTGCATGTGTGATGGTGCCAAAGGATATATAGAAAAACCACTCAAACTGGGAGACGCCGAATTCATAAAAGACTTCAAGGAAACCGTCGAAGAAATTTTCACCTCCGATTGATATACTCTCCGTATAAACTGCCGGGTACGTGAAGAAATTGCTATCGATGCAAAGAGGCTTTTGCTGTTTCTTTTCAGACGCTATGCCGGGTTGGACTGGTCTTTCAGATTCTTTCGGATGGTGTATCCGACATAAATCCAATGGCGATTGATATACACATACCCTTGAATACCCCAGATAAAAGGGAGGTATGACTGACCATCGGTATATAATACCGGGAGGGCCTGCGTCAGTATCCCGAACTTTTCAGTAAATTCTTCGTGATCAGCGATCATCCCGGAATAGGTATTTACGAATTCACCCAGGATATCCGCCGCGGCTTCGGTAGGTATGGCTTCGGAATCAGTGAAAGCGGCGAGTGATTCATACTGTATGCCGGCATACATCAGGGCACTGTGATGTTCATTGGAACTGCCGATCGTAAGGATGAGGTCAAATTTACTCTGCAGTTGATCGACGACTTCCCAGGGAAGGTGCAGGTCGCTTTTTTTCCCGAAAAAAGCATCAACACATTCAACCGCTGCTCGTGAAAAAACAGGGGCAAGTTGTGTGAGTGTGTCCTTGTAATATTCTGTACTGCTCATACCGATGCCTTTACAGAGAAGAATGATGGGGATAGGGTGCGGATAACAATCAGACCTGTTGATTCCTGACGTCTGGAACTCGATTGCCGATGATTCTTACAGGAGTTGGTCTTTGCCCGGGTATCGTATCCCGAATTATGATAGTCCGGTACATTTCAACGGTAATCGCGTCAGCATCACTGCTTACTCGTAAAAATATACCCGGAATGACGATTGTGGCGCAAGAATGTTGAAGGTCGTCGATGATTTTCCTGATTTTTATTGTAGGTGGAAATTACAAAGATAAAAAATACGGCATAAAGATCGAAAGAAGACCTTCAGGGAAACAGGATACCGTTTACCCTTACAGGTCTCGGACCTCTAAACAGGCGGCCCCGCGCTTCGGGAAGAATCACTCCAATTTTTTATCGATAATGCCCAACTTGTCGTCGGATATGTTAAAACGTTCTTTCGCTTGACGGAGGTTGATTATTTTATGGATCGCCAATGGTGGAAATATCTGGTGTTCCTTAAATTTCCAGTTATTGCCGGAAAGTTCATAAATCATGTCTGCCGTCTGTTTGCCCAGTCCCACATGATCCGGAAGTACTGCAAGTGTACCGAAGTCGAGTTTCGGATCTACTAACGTTTCGATACCTACAATTACGGGTATTTCCAATTTATCGGCGGCGGGAATCCACACGTCGAAGAGGTTATCCCTTTGTAGTAATAAATTGTCGTTAGGAATCCAGAGGGCATCGATTTTGTTTCTGGAGAGCGTTTTTAATGCAGACTTAATTTTCCATTTGAACAGGGAACTTTTATTGGGTAAAGATATGGATATTATATCGATACTTTCCTTTTTACAAAAGGACACGTTTGCGGCAATGAAATTATCGAGACATTCGCGATGTACAATGCCGATTTTTTTTATCGGCGTGGATACAACCGCTCTCAAGTTGACCGCGCCGGTCACAACCGGGACTTCATATGCTATCCCACCGGCATTCCTGAGACCTTCGGTTGCCTTGTCGATGAGAATGCCCATGATGGATATTGAGGGTAGAACCGGTTCTTCTGAAGGTCGGGTTGCAAGGTATTTCCGGTACAATCGTATCGCGATGTTATCCATGAGTATCAGACAAACCGGTGTATCTTTCACCAACAGGTTTTGAATGACTTGAGGCGTACTGTTTTTAGTAATAAACAATGGTTGAAAAATGAAATCATCCTCCAGTTCATTTTTGAGACTGTTGAATACTTTTATAAATTTTTCTCCATTTGGCTGTATCGAAACGATGAGGTCCTTTGCAATGCCGGGTACCCATAGGAGTAAAACCGTTATGATGATTTTAAAAAAACTGCAGGATAATCCGGATAGGATATTGATGCCCATAGTCATGGTTTCCACTTTTCGATCTCGAACAGCCTGCTGATAACCGGATTACCTTTGAACTGTTCCGCCGTTATGGCTTCGCCGGAGGAATCTTTTCGGTATGACAAAACGATGATACCCTTTTTACTCGGCAGTGGCGGACTGATTTTGAATGATAAATTGGAGGTTTTCCTGAAGTAGTCAACAAAAATGTCTTCGATGAGTATGCCGTTTGCCATCGAGAAGGTGAGTAACGGTAAAAGATCCTCGATTTTGGTTACCTGTTTGAGTTTCGGTTCAACCGGAAATACCCCGGCAATAAATGCTTTCATTGCTGTTCTACCAAGAACATCGATAACCCCGATAACGGTTTCAGATGTCACTGAATCGATATCAATCTGTCGGTTGATCGAAATAAGCCGGTACTTTTCTTCGGATGATCCATCACGAATACCCTTTATGGAAACAATAAATCCGTTCAATTGTTCAACCAGAGCGGGTTTGGTGAGAATTGCATCGGGAGGATCAAGGCCGATTCTGGCTTTGAAATCATTGACGCGTCCGAATACGGTTACTGAAACGCCGGTAAGATTTTTCTGGAGCAGCTCCTGAACCTGTTGTGGTCTGATGGTAAGAGGGTAAAAAACATATAACTTCTCATCTGCGGCATGAACCACGGATGAAAGCAATAGTATCCATACGAGCCTACGAATGTAATTCATGGCTGTCTTCATTGATAACACTTCAGTACCCTGCACGTTGTTATGTAACGCCATTTAAGGTTGAATACCGGCAGGGGTGATTTTTCTCTGTGGCGTTTCATAGTGTACAATAATACCCTAACTGGTGCAATGATAATCCGTTGCATCTTCGCTCAGTGATTTTTCCTGATGCCAAGTGTCGACTCTTTTTCAGTAATACTTTTTTCGCACTGCGACAGTTCAAAAACGAGTAGTGATTTTCGGTAGTATTCAGCTGCGATTGTCACCAGTGCCAATGCTGATTTATAATCCCGTGCTTTTTCCCGGGTTCCCGCCAGTGCCAGAAGTTTTTCCGCCCCTTTATGGAGATCCGAGACAATCGTACGGGAGTTGCACTGTTCCCGGTGTTTTTGCAGCATACTGTATACTGTCTGAATCTTTCGTTGCCATTCACCAACCTGCTCACGATTATTTTCGGCAGGTTTCAGAAGTGATTCCCAAGGCAATGCTTTTATTTTTTTCCCGTTGATCACATCATTGAAATACATATCGAGCATCCTCAGGTCGATCGCTTCCGGTAATTGAGAAAGTTGTGGATCATTGACCGCTGCAAAGCAGGGTGATTCCTTTCCGGACAGAATAATCAAAGGCGCAAAAAGGCGCTGCTGCCTGTCTGAAAGGCTCGAGTCGGTTACGTCGGTTCGTTTGCGTAATTCGGTAAATGACTGCAGATCGCCCGGTGTCGTGGTGCTGTCGGCAAAAATAAGGATTACATCGCATCTCTCGTGATAGACTGCAAGCGGTTCTTCCGGGGAAATCGGAAGGACGGTGTAGTCGGATATGCGAAGATACTCCTCAATCGGATGGAAGAGCGCATCGGTAAGCTTGACAATACCTACTACGATATGAAGAAGTGCGGAAGGCGGACCGCCGGATGGAGCGGTTGTCGGACTGTCGTTGACTTTAAAAAGGCGTTTGTAGGTCACCAGTGTATCGTTGATTTCCCGATAAAAATTGTTTGGCAGTCCGAAGGTGATACCCAGTAAAGAGAACAGTGTATTATCGAAAGGAGTCACGAACTGATCACACGACGTTCCGAATTGAAATGTTTTTGCGAGGATATTCGCCGCCGCAACGACACGGGTGAGCATGATTTCAGGACCGTCGGACCCGTAGGGCGGCTGAAGTCCCGTGTAATGATTGACAATGGCTTCGGTGATTCCGTCGGGCATTTTCCAATGAGTGAATATCCTTCTGACAAGATCATTGTGAGATACCGTAAGTATTTCCAGCTCCGCATCATAGAAACGGATACCGAAATCAGTGGAAACCTGGAGAATCCGGGAAAAAAGATCAGGAAAAAATTCGTCGAAGAGAATAATCCCGAAATCATGAAGTATTCCGGCTAAAAATGCTTCATCCGCATTTACCTGTCCGGTCAATCGTGCCAGTTTTTCAGCAATTTTGGCGGTTGCAAGACAATGTGTCCAGAATCCGAACCGGTTGAACCCCGGGTTACTTTTTTTACCGTCAAATAACTGCATTACCGCCATTCCGGTGATAATTCGCCGGGTTTCGGTAAAACCGATCCGGACAATCGCTTCTTTCATGGTGAGTGGGCGAGTATTATTTCCGGCGAAGAAGACGGAATTCGTTTTTTTAAGAAAGCTGGCTGAGAGCGCCGGGTCGGTCTCGATGATTTTCGCAAGGTCCGTGGCACTTGACTTTTCGCTCCCCAGCAGTTTAAGCGCCATGGATACGGTAAAGGGAAATGCGCGTGTTTCCGTAACGTACTTGACCATCAGATCGATTTTAAGTTGGGAAGGCACCTGCGGAGAGAGTATCTGTTCGATGTCAAATCGCTTTGCTGCATCGGGGCAGGAAACCTTGCGGGAGAGCGTGATGCCGAGTTCGTTCATCTGTCTGATGAGTTGCTCTGCGAATTTTCTGTCATCCAGGGGTCTTTTCAGGTAGGTGTTGATGCCGATTTTCACCATTCCCGTTACGGTGGTCGGGGAGATCGCATCACCGAAACAGATGATCGGTATGGCACCTGCCACCCGATGCTGTTTTACAAGTTGGATAAAGTGAAGCTGGTCATGGTACGGCTGCGGCAGCTCCATAATAATAGCATCCGGTTTGTACTGGAGGATTTTCAGGTAATTCGCATAGCTGGGGTTTGATTTGACGAATACAATGCGGTAGGAACTCATGGCACGCTGAATAGTGTCCGCCGTTCCTTCGGTAATGGTCATCAGCAATATGGTTACTGAGGCACCGCTATTCACTGCGAGTGAATTCCTTTGGAATCATGGATACATGGTTTGTCGCTGTGCTTGCCGGCTCGACGCACGGGCACTGGCGATCGGCAGGTTTGTTCCCCGGACAGCAACTCCGATTATTACCTGATTTTATACTGATGTCGGTGGTATAACAATAAAAATAAGGCGGAGTAAATTGTGTGAGGGGTGCTATGCCCCGGCTGGTAATATGGTATCCCGACTGAAAAGCGGCACCGGCCTGTTCCCCTCCGGCATTTTCGCATTACCCGGACGGGAACGGTCGGTTCTGTGCGGAAAATAATTACTTGTAAAGACATTGGCGTATCGCCTGCTTCCAGCCGGAATACAATTCATCGAACGGGTGGTGCAGTGTATCGTCTATCGGAGTGAATGAGCGGTCGTCACCGATCGTAGCGGCAAAACTGCTATGGTCCCAGAATCCTGAACCGATACCGGCGAGGCCGGCAATACCCAGAGCGGTAGTTTCAAGAACGGAACTCCGGATTACCTGAATGCCAAGGAGATCGGCCTGAAACTGCATGAGTACTTCGTTGCGGGTGGCTCCTCCGTCGGCGCGGATACGAAGCGGACGTATGCCGGTAACCGGAATGAACGCTTCTATGATATCCCGTACCTGAAATGCCATGGCTTCGATTGCCGCGCGGATAATCGTGTTGCGATCGGCCTTCCGGGTAAGCCCCGTGATCGTTGCCCTCGCTTCGGGAGCCCAGTAGGGTGCGCCGAGTCCCTGAAAAGCGGGAACGAAATACACGCCGTCACTGCGGGTGTCGGCGATTGCCGGCGTACCGGTGGCGGCGGGAGTGTCTATTATGCCGAGATTGTCCTGCAGCCATTGAATTGACGCTCCCCCCATGAAAAGGCTTCCTTCAAGTGCATAATTGACTTCCTCGGCTCGTTTCCATGCAACCGTGGTGATGAGCCGGTCGGATACAAGGGGTGTCGTACCGGTATTGGCCAGCATGAATATCCCGGTACCGTAGGTGACTTTCACCATACGGTTGTCCCAGCCTCGCTGGCCAAAAAGTGATGCCTGCTGATCTCCGGCGATGCCGGTGACCGGTATCGAACCGTTGCAGCAGGCGGGATCGGTGACACCGAACCGGGCGTCTGAATCCAAAACATCGGGCAGCATTTCCGGTGGTATATTAAAGAGCGAACAGAGGTCGTGATCCCAGGAGAGCGTGGTGATATTGTATAACATGGTCCGTGAGGCATTTGACGGTTCCGTGGCGTGGACTTTTCCACCGGTGAGATTCCAGAGAACCCAGCTGTCCGGTGTTCCGAAAAGCAGTTCACGGCGTTTGCTCCGGGCACGATCCGGATCCACCCGGTCGAGTATCCATTTGAGTTTCGTCGCACTGAAATACGGGTCGATGATGAGACCTGTTTTTTCCTTTACGGTTTGCCGTGAATCCTGCAGTGTTTCGCAGATATCGGCAGTTCGGCGATCCTGCCATACGATCGCATTTCCCACCGGTTTACCACCGGCCGTTTCCCAGACAATGGTGGTTTCCCGCTGGTTGGTGATACCGATTGCATGAACCGTATGATTTCCCGTGAGGCTGATGACTTCGCGGAGTACCGAAAGCGAGGTGCTGAAGAGTTCTGCCGGATCGTGCTCCACCCAACCGGGTTGCGGGTAGAATTGGGTCAGTGGCCGATAGGCCTGCGCGGCGATACTCCCTGAACGGGTGAACGCTATAGCCCGGTTGCCGGTGGTGCCGAGGTCCAGTGCGATAATTACCGGTTCATTCTTCATGATAACCGCCTTTCGGGGAGCTACCGTTTATCTCCAGACCGAATCGTGAGAGACCGTCCTCTTAACGGTAAACGAATCGGTCGCATTAAACAGGAGGTGGTTTGAACAGCCAGCCGATCCGTTGTGCTATTCCCGAATTTTCAAGAACGAGAAACGTATTGAGTGCCTGTGTTATGTCAAGTGTCCGCAGGTAGCCGTATGCCTTGTGCGGATTGGGGGTTCCATTGTATTCGTAATCGTTGTAAACGATACGGTCATAAGGGCGGATTCCCCTTTTATTCGCCTGGTAATGATTACGGAGGTTGTAATCGAGGCAGGTGACGTCATCGAGGTCGGAGAAATTGAGCCAGCGGTGTCGTATGGTATCGGGAGTCGGCAGAGTGACCTTGTCGCTATTGGCCAGTCCCAGTTCCTGCTGTATGTGATTGCGTATGACGGGAAATCCCAGGGGGGAACCGAACGTGATGAACGTGTGTACCGGAAGTGACCGCGCACAGTGGAGAAGAACGTCATAGGCGATAATAGTTCCCATGGAATGTGCAAGCAGGCAGATGTTGCGGTGGCGGTAAGTGTGGAGCAGCTGCTGGAGTTCATTTCTGATCAGCTCACGCGCAGGACGCTGTTTTCCGGAGGCGTCGCGCAGGTTTCCGTGATAGTAGGTATCAAGTTCCACGAACATTCGGTGGACAATGCGGTTGGAGAGCGCTTCGACATTCATGAATCCCGCTTCACCGGCGATAAGCTGCAGCAGCTGCCGGTGGATATCATTCCGGAGCGATTTTTTGAGGGTATTCGGGGCGCGGGGGCCGAAGTAGGTTCCTTCGACATACGGTTCCCACAGATAGCGTGCATCATCACGGTCGGTAACCGCACTGTCCTGCGGGAGGGGATGCATGTACTGGGCCCAGTAAGCGAGTTTGAAGGAAAATCGGGGTACGGGAAGGTTGATGACACGGAACCCTTCGACAATGGATTTAATCCACCACTTGGTAAGAAGATCCGCCGGAGGCTTGTTGCGCAGACCATGGATACCGATGACCACCGTTTTCATGCACCGGTGTCCGCTGGCGTTTCAGTCAAGCTGATATCATCGGTCATAACGGCTTCCACCGGCAGTTTCATACCGGCGATCGCCGCGACAACAGCAGGATCGTTGACCGTCCAGCATCGGACCGGACAGCTGTCGGAGCGAAACAGCTCCGGTGCACTATAGAGAAGACGGTACCACGGATGCAGCAGGTCAAACCGTTTTCGTATGTCGTGCGGTACAGCATTCAATGCTTCGGGAGAGTTGAAAATAAATCCGTACCGGAGGTTGAACGGTTTGCAGAGCGGTCTGACAAATTCAAGTATATCGTATGAAAAAGAGCTGACAATTACATCGTCGCGGGGGGAATACTTCTCAAGTGCTTCAATGAACAGCCGGGTGAAACGTTCGAGATCGTACGAGCCGATTTTGATTTCAAAACAGAGTTCGGTACGATGATTCACCAGTTCAAAAACCTGTTCTATGGAAGGAATAGGTGGTGTGGTACCTTTGTGGTGCTGTTTATGGCGCAGCCGGAGTTCCGCAAGCGACATCTGTGCCACCGGAATCGGTACGCCGTTATCATCCGGTATGCTGGTTTCATGCATTACCGGAATGTGCCCGTCGGAGGTGAGGTGGATATCCAGTTCAATTCCGATCAGTGAATGACCGTTTGAAGGGTGATCGATAACCGCCTGAAAAGCGGGAAGCGTATTTTCAGCGAATCGGCGTGAATAGCCGCGATGCGCGACGTAGTTCATGCCTGCCGCTCCGTTGAAGAAGGAAAAAGAGATCGGCTGTAGCAAATCGCTGCGCCGCTGTTGCAGCAGTTGTCGATACAAATGTCGCCACGTTTCACCGGCAGATCGATATGAAGTGAGTAGATCTTCCGCAGCACCTCGTTAATAAGCGGTTTTGCTATCGGGCGGTCGCTTTTCACCGGAACACAGGGGTGTTTGAAATCAGTGGTCCGTACGACTGCGGTGACGGTACGGCGGGGATCGATCAGTTCGTCCCTGCCGTACTGCTCCCCCCTGTTGCATTTATTACCGGTGACGGCGATACCGGCGGGAGTCTGATTGACGGTGAGGTGACACCCGTTGGGACATACTATACAGATAAGTTCCATACGACCCTCAGCTCAGTGAAAAGATCAGTGGTTTCCCCGGTGCACACCCGGCAGTACTTTCCGCAGGAAGGGTTATCGACAGCATTTCCGCCGGACGGACATGTGACAGCTTTCTGGAGTAGAGCAGGTTTTCCTCCTGGTGTACTGTAAGTACCGCTTTTTCCCTGACGATCAGTGCCCGACTGAAGAAATGGCTTTTTAAACCGGAGACAAGCCGGTTTGGTGTCACATATTTCAGATTGGCGCCGGCCGCGACCGGCAGGGTCGCCGTATCGGCAGGCGACGTACCGCTGAGATAGTCGGCCACATGGGTGCCGCACCGCTGCGCTTCTTCGGTGACATAATCCACGAGATCGTGCACATGAAGGACATTGCCGCAGGCGAATATACCGGGAACCGACGTCTGAAGCAGGTGATCAACCACCGGTCCCCCGGTATCAGGACTCAGTGCGACACCGGCGGTTTTTGAAAGTTCATTTTCCGGTATGAGGCCAACGGAAAAGAGTACCGTGTCACAGGGCTCATGGCGAGTCTGAGTCGTGTCGGGAACTCCATTGACAAGCGGCGTTATATCCACCCCTTCGACCCGATTCCGGCCGGCGATACGGGTAACGGCATGGCTGAGCAGCAGCGGAATAGAAAAATCCTGAAGGCACTGTACAACATTGCGTGTGAGGCCCGACGGATGCGGGAGTATTTCCACTACCGCCGCCACCGCTGAACCGGTCCAGGTGAGACGGCGGGCCATGATCAGACCGATGTCGCCGGATCCCACGATAACCGCCCGTTTGCCGGGGATATATCCTTCGATGTTGAGCAGTCGTTGGGCGAGACCGGCGGTGAATACTCCGGAAGGACGTGTTCCGGCGGTTCCGATCGTTCCCCGGTTACGTTCTCTGCAGCCCATGGCGAGAACGACTGCCGAGGCTTCAAACAGGGTTACCCCGTGATCCGCCGAACAGGCAAGCACTTCAATAAACGATTGACGGCGGGTAATACGCAATGCCGTGGTTCGCAGAAGGACGTCAACCGGAACTTTACCGATGGTGTCGGAAAAGGATTCGGCATATTCGGGGCCGGTGAGTTCCTTTCCGAAATGATGAAGACCGAAACCGTTATGGATACACTGCAGCAGAATACCGCCGGTAGCTTCTTCACGATCAATAATGACGACACTCCGGTCGGCGCGTGCGATCATTTCGGCGGCGGCCATTCCGGCGGCACCCGCACCGATTACAAGCGCATCGGTTTTCCGGGTGACCGTCATTGCCGGGACTCCTCCGGATGGAAGGAATCGGCGGACAGCTGTTCGCTGATAAGGTGACTGCCGTTCCCCCGTTTGGTGAATTCCGTTACCGGTTTTCCGGTTTCACTGGCGAGGATTCTTAGAATTTTACTGGTGCAGAATCCTCCCTGACAGCGTCCCATACCTGAACGGGTGTAAAATTTAATGCCATCAAGTGTGGTATGTCCCTTGCGGATCGCTTCAACAATCTGTGCTTCAGATACCGTTTCACAACGGCAGACTATTTCTCCGTAGCCGCGATCGGTTTCAATAAGCCGGTCCATCGATGCGGGGGGCAGGTCCCGTATGGCGGTTACTTTGGGAAGCGTGGGTTCAAAGTGCTGTTTCTCGATGAAGGGACAGCCGCATACTTTCAGGAGATCCTTGACATATTCTCCGATCGCCGGTGCTGCGGTAAGTCCGGGTGATTGAATTCCCGCAACCTGAATGAGGTCGGGTACTTTATCCGAAACCGCAATAAAGAAATCGCCTCCCGCCAGTGCGGGCCGAATACCGGCAAACGAGGTAATGATATCACGGCGTGAAACCGACGGCATCATATGTTTCGCCTGAGTAAATACTCGTTCAAGATTTTCGGACGAAGTAGCCAGGTCTTCCTTGCCATCCACTTCAACCGCCGTCGGGCCGACCATGGTGGTTCCCTCTACCGTCGGTATAACCAGAATGCCTTTCGAATTTCTGGCGGGAACCGGAAAGAGAACGTGGTTGGGAAATGCCGCTGCTCCGCGGTCGAGAAGATACTCTTCACCCTTTCGCGGAACAATGGAAAATGATTCGGCTCCGAATAGTGACGAGACCATATCCGCGTGCAATCCGGCGGCATTGATCGCGTATCGGCAGGTTACCGAGCGTCCGTCATGTGCCGTAATCCGGAATAGTGAATCGTCGCGGACCGCTTTCACCACCTCGAATCCGGTCGCTGCCGTACATCCGTTGACAACGGCATTTTCCACCAGAGCGAATACGAAACGGTAGGGTTCGATGATTCCACCGCCGGGGGCGTAAAGGCCACCCGCCGCATCCGGATTGATGCCGGGTTCCAGATCACGAATCCGTTGCGCGCTGCATAATTCGAGACCGGTGACACCGTTCTCTTCTCCCTGGGAAAAGAGATGGGTGACGGTTTTCATTTCCTCTTCGGAAAATGCCACAACCAGAATTCCCACCCGTTTGAACGGAAAACCGAGTTCGTAATGGAGCCGTTCGTACATCAGGTTGCCACGAATCTCCAGTTTGGCTTTGAGGGAGGTGACAGGATGGTGAAATCCCCCGTGAATAATACCGGAATTCGCCTTGGATACTCCAAAGCACACATCGGACTCTTTTTCAAGAAGGACGATACGAAGCTCAAAGGCGCTCAGTACGCGAGCTATCGATGCTCCGCAGACGCCTGCACCGATGATGGCTACGTCGTAATCGGTAGTACTCATAAGTAATCAGTATATCATAAGTTATATACGCTGTATATGAAAAAAATATCGGCGTTGCGCTAAAGGGAAAAATGATGAACTGCAGACAGTCGGGTGAATAAAGGTTTCCTTGTATAAATTCAATTCTTTATACCCATAGGGTTCCATCCAGCATAAATAAAAGCATTGCACTAGTTTTTTGGGAATTATATGATTATTTTCATCAAAAAAAGTGTGATAGTTCACGGACTTGACATTTCTAACGCTTTCGGTGAATTAACGGCTGCTTCAATTGAATCGTGTGGCTTGCATTCGGTCGAGAGGAATCCTCAATGTTCAAAAAGGTTACCATACGGGGAATGATGATCTTCGGTGGCAGTTGCGTTGTGGTACTTATGCTTCTTCAGTCCGGATGGACAATATACAGTATCCAGAAATTCAGTAATTCATGCAGGCATCTGCCGGTTGAATCTGCTGTAACTCACGAAGGCGATACGACGGTTCAGTGCATCATAGAACAACATATAGATGATGCGGCATCAGTATCGAATCGCCTTGTCGTGATCAGTCTGCTGTGCGGTCTGGTCGCCGGTGCACTTTGCACGGTTATCGTAGTGTATATATCACGGCGCATCATGAAGAATCTCGGACGGACGATGGAGGCCGCCAAAGCGATGTCGGAAGGGGATTTCTCCCATACATTGCCCAGGGCGAAAGAACATGATGAGATCGGTCTCCTCGCCAACTGGCTTGGAACGACACTTGACAATCTGCGTCAGATGTTCAGTCTCATGAAGAACAATATCATGACGCTTACCTATTCGACTCAGGCGCTGGAAATGTCAACGGAGGGTATTTCGGAAAACACCGAGCGGATGGTCGGCCATTCACAGAGTGCCGTCACTTCAGCCGATCAGATCGCACAGAATATGGATATTCTTTCGGGAAGTGCCGGTGGTACCTACGAGGCGGTCTGTTTGATGGCTGAATCGATGACCGAGATCAACCGCACGCTTAACGAAATCGCCGATCAGTGCCGGCAGGAAGGCGTTCTCGCGGAGGAAGCGAGCGAACAGGCGCAGGAATCAAGTAAAGCGATGCGCCAGTTGGATGAATCGACCAAGGCGGTCTCCCGAATAGTTGATCTGATAAATGATATTGCGGATCGTACCAATCTTCTGGCGCTCAACGCGACGATTGAGGCCGCGTCCGCAGGGGAGGCCGGCAAGGGCTTCGCGGTGGTGGCCAGTGAGGTAAAAGAGCTTGCGCGACAAACCGCCCATGCGACCGGTGATATTTCACGACAGATCGGTGACATCCAGAAAAACAGCAGCGCGACGGTCGGAGCTATGAGCAGAATCGGTACGGCGATTGAGAAAGTCAATGATATCTCGCAGATGATTGTCACGGCGATCAGTGAGATGTCGTCGATGTTTGCGGAGCTTACTTCCACGATGTCCAGCGTGAGTGAAAATGTCAAAGGCATGGCGAATAACATAAAAGAGGGGAGTGTTGGAGTAAACAGCATAACACAGAGTATTTCGGAACTCAGTACGGCCTTCAATGATTTGGGTGGAAGTGTCAATGAATTGAAAACCAGTTTGACGGATATGGGTGTTCTTATTGACACCCTCGGCAATGATGCCAATATGTTCACCACCTGATCCGTTCGGCGTTCTTTCGTTTATGATGAATACGGTGGTAATCGGGATCGGAAGTCCGATATTGTCTGACGGCGCGGCACCGCTCAAGGTAATCGAGTCGCTTCGCAGAAAGAAGCGGAGTGGAATTGTAACTACCGTGACGTTACCCGCCGGTGGATTTGATCTTCTGACCGAGTTGGAAGGGCATGGGAAGGCGATTATCATAGCGGTTTTCCCGGGTGGCGCCGGAAGTGACGTCATGATGACGGAATCGGTGGTTGGCGCCTCTTCCTGCGGAGATGATCAGGCGTCAACGTTACCCGGTGATCATGGAGTGGAACTTGCGAGAGTCCTTGATGTGGGCAGAACCTGCGGGTATACTCTTCCGGGCGAGACGGTCATTCTGGGAATTCGTGGTGCCGACGTATACACGGTTGGTGAAAAACAGACGGGCGTGATCACTGAAACCGTGAAAAAAATAACACAAAGGGTTGAAGAACTTCTTGAGCAATGGGATACTTGATATTTCCGGAATAAAGGGTCTGCATCACCCTGCAATGAAAAACTTACTATCAGGAATGGTGAAAAAAGGTGTCGTTCGCTTCTGTACGGGGTTTGCAACATAATAGGGAACGTAAACACTGTTCAAAGGAGTGTTTAATGGGAGATACAAAACGGAGCGTCGGAATATTCCTCTGCAAGTGCGGAACGAATATCGCAGGGGCTATTGATATGGATGCGCTGCGGAAATGGGCAGAGGAACGCGGCGAGGTTGCCTGGGTGGCAACTCATGAGCTGCTCTGTGCTCCTGCAGGAAAGGATTTTATTAAAGAGACGGTCGATAAGCAGTCCTGTGACAGTATTCTGATTGCTGCCTGTTCACCGAAAATGCATGAGAAAACCTTCAGGGAAGTTGCCGGTGAAAAGGGGTTCAATCCGGCTCATGTCAATATGGTTAATATCCGTGAGCAGGCAGCCTGGGTGACACCCGAAACAATTGAAGCTGGCAATAAGGCCCGGGCGCTGCTCCGGGCTGGGCTGGAACGTGCCCAGAAGCATATGGATCTCACCATGCCGACTATGGAGTGCCGCACCGAAGCAGTGATAGTCGGGGGGGGTATTGCCGGTATTGAAGCGGCAATCATGCTCGCGGATGCGGGGCGTCAGGTGACCATCATCGAAAAAGATATCTCGCTGGGCGGGAAAGTCATTCAGACCGAAGAGGTCGCTCCCGCGATGGAGTGTGCTCCCTGTCTGCTCGCACCACGATTGTCGAAAATAAGAGATCACAAAAACATTACGGTCGTCACCAATGCGGAAGTGACCGACATACTGGGGTTTCTGGGAAATTTCACGGTAAAGGTGAAACGCAAGGCCCGGTATATAACGTCGGCATGTATCGGCTGCGAGGCCTGTTTCGAAGTGTGTCCGGTGTCGGTTTCGAGCTCATTTCACCTCGGAATGGGAGAACACAAGGCGGTATATACCGCCTTTCCCGGGTCGGTCCCGGCGGCTGCCGCGATTGACCGTGAGCATTGCAGACATTTTACCGAGGGATCATGCAGCGCCTGCGTGGAAGCCTGCCCGTTCGGTGCAGTTGATTTTGACGATTCGGAAGAGATGCTTGAATTTGGAGCTGGTGCAGTTATTCTCGCTACCGGTGGCGGTGATCCCGAGGTGAGTCGGTTGTACGGAGGGCTCGGTCGGGAATCAAATGTTTTCACCATGCCGCAGTTTGAACGGTTGGCCGCCTCGAACGGTCCGACCGGGGGAGAAATAATCTGTGCTGACGGGTCGGTACCCAAATCACTGGCGGTTATTCACTGTGCGGGATCGTTGCGGTCCGATGGATTGTCGTATTGTTCCGGAATCTGCTGTATGAACGCCCTGAAGGCGGGTGAACTCATGCGCAAGAAAGCCGGCGACTGCATGGTGGTCAATATCCACGGACGTCTGGCTCTTTCCGGTCCGCAGCAGCAGCATTTTTATGAACGGCAGCTGCATGAGGGTACCATCATGGTATATACCGAAGATCCCACAAAAACGACAATTGCAAAGGTCAATGGAAAGTTGAAGGTATGTCCCGACGGAGGTTCTCCCGTTGAGGTTGATATGGTGGTACTGTCGACCGGAACGGAAGCCTCATCATCCGCCGCGGCGATGGTTCAAATCGCGGCGGTGGATCTCGACGATACGGGATTTTTCAAACCGGGCCATGCGCTCCTGCAGGCGACATCGACCACAATCGACGGTATTTATGCCGCCGGCAGCTGTACGTCGCCATGCGATGTGGCGACTGCGGTGACCCGGGGGCAGTCGGCCGCGGGAGACATCCTTTCGAAACTGGTTGCAGGACGGAAACTCGAACTGGAAATGATGACCTCCTATATTGATGAGGAACTGTGTGCCGGATGTAAAATGTGTATCGCGGTGTGTCCGTATAAGGCGATTGCCTTTGATAAAGAAAAATCGGTCAGTGTGGTCAACGAAGCGATATGCAGGGGGTGCGGCACCTGTGCCGCCACCTGTCCCGGCGGGGCCGCACAGGCGCGGCATTTCACGAATGATCAATTGTCGGCGGAACTCAAGGGGGTGCTCAATGGCTGACTATACTCCGAAAATCGTGGCGTTTGTCTGCAACTGGTGTTCCTATGCCGGTGCCGACGGGGCCGGAGGACAGAAATTGACGTATCCGTCAAGTATCAAGCTGATCCGGGTAATGTGCAGCGGACGGGTCGATCCGCAGGCGGTAATGGAAGCGTATCGGGAGGGTGCCGACGGTGTCATGGTACTCGGTTGTCATCCGGGGGACTGCCATTACCGCAGTGGAAATATAAAGGCACAGCGCCGGTTCAGGATATTCACCACATTGCTCGGTCAGATGGGTATCGAGCGCGATCGTTTCATGCTTGACTGGGTGGCGGCGGGCGAAGGTAAAAAGTTCGCGGAAGTCGCCCGGCGTATGCATGAACGGGTTGCCGCGCTGGGGCCCCTGACGATCAGCGGCAGCGTGGAAAGGAAGGTGGCTGTATGACGACGAAACCCAAGGTCGGATTTTACTGGTGCGCCTCCTGCGGTGGATGCGAAGAGACGGTAGTCGATCTCGATGAAAAGGTTCTCGATGTGGTTGCGGCGGTTGATATCGTTTTCTGGCCCTGTGCCATGGATTTCAAATATACCGATGTGGAGGCGATGGCCGATGGCGAAATGGCCGCATGCTTCATCAACGGGGCGATTCGTACCGAGGAGCAGGAGCATGTAGCGAAGCTGCTGAGAAAGAAATCGGCAGCCGTTATTGCTTTCGGAAGTTGCGCGTGTATGGGAGGCATTCCGGCTCTCGCGAATCTGACCAGTCGGGAGGCGATCATGCGGCGTTCCTATATTTCTTCTCCGACGGTCGGTTCCGAAGGCGGTTCGACAGTACCTCAGAAATCAACCGATGTCGGGTCGGTCAATCTGCAACTGCCGGAACTCTACGATTCGGTACTGAAGCTTGACGATGTTATCGATGTTGACTATTATCTGCCGGGTTGTCCGCCGACACCGGAGCTGCTGGCGACGGCAGTGGGGGCGTTACTGTCGGGTGAATTGCCCCCGGCGAAATCGGTGCTGTTGCCCGATAAGGCACTTTGTGCGTCGTGTGACCGGAATTCCTCCAAACCCGACAACCTGACCGTTGCCGGACTCAAGAGGGTGTATCAGGTAAAAGCTGATCCGGAGAAATGCTTTCTTGCGCAGGGAATTCTCTGTATGGGCCCTGCAACCCGTGACGGCTGCGGATATCCCTGTGTGAAGGGAAATATGCCGTGTACCGGATGTTTCGGACCAATGTCGGGAGGAGATCAGGGCGCGAGAATGACTGCAGCCCTCGGAGGGATCATCGATGTCGGGGAGGCGGCACTCGACGAGGCACTTGCCGGTATTCCGGATCCCGCGGGGAGTTTCTACCGTTATTCCATGTCAGCGTCACTGCTGGGCAGAGTTCGAAAAGGAGAACCGTCATGAGCGGAAAAACTATCGTCATCGATCCGATTACCCGTCTCGAAGGACATGGAAAAATCGATATACATCTTGATGACCGAGGTGAGGTGGAAAGCGCTTTTTTTCAGGTACCCGAGCTTCGCGGATTCGAGGCTTTCTGTGTGGGACGCCCCGCGGAGGAAATGCCGCAGATCACTTCACGTATCTGCGGGGTCTGTCCCAGTGCGCATCATATAGCCGCGGCCCGGGCACTGGACGATCTTTTCGGAGTCGTTCCGCCGCATGCTGCAGAAGTAATCCGGGAGCTTTTCTACAATCTGTTCATGTTCGAAGATCATCTGCTCCATTTTTTCTTTTTGGGCGGGCCAGATTTTATCGTCGGTCCTTCGGCGCCCAAAGAAAAAAGAAATATTCTCGGGGTGATTGAAACGGTTGGAGTTGACATAGGAAAACAGGTCATCGAAATCAGAAAACGCTGCCGTCATCTGATGGCGGAGCTGGGCGGTAAACCGATCCACCCGGTACTCGGACTGCCCGGGGGCGTGGCGAAGCGGGTTTCTCCGGAGACCGCCGAAGCACTTCGAATTTTCGCGGCCGATGCGGTTGCATTCGCTCAGTTCACTCTTAAAGTCTTTGATGATATCGTCCTGAATAATAAAACCTATCTTGATATCATTCTCAGCGAAAGCTATTTCCTTAAAACTTGTTACATGGGAATGGTTGATAACGACAACCGGGTGAATTTCTATAAGGGCGATATCCGGGTGGTTGATCCGGATGGCACAGAAATCGAACGGTTCAAGCCGCGGCAGTATGCCGAGGTAATCGCGGAACATGTCGAGCCGTGGACGTACATCAAATTTCCGTATTTGAAAAAACGGGGATGGGCCGGATTTAAGGAAGATGCCGACAGTATCTATCGTGTCGCTCCTATCGCACGATTGAATGTCGCCGACGGTATGGCGACACCACAGGCGCAGGAACAATATGATCGACTCTATTCGACTCTGGGAGGAAAGCCGGTGCACAATACGCTTGCAATCCACTGGGCCCGGTTGGTCGAAGTACTATACGCGGCGGAACGGCTTGTGGAACTTTCTTCGGATACGGAACTGACCGGCGATGATATCCGCAATATGCAGTTTGCCACGCCGAAGGAGGGTGTCGGTATCGTTGAGGCTCCACGGGGAACTCTCATTCATCACTATGAAACCGATGACGATGGAATAATAACGGGGGCTAATCTGATTGTTGCAACGCTCAATAATTCGGCGGCAATAAATATGTCGGTTGAAAAGGCGGCCCGCTCGCTTATTCATAACGGCAAGGTTGACGACGGATTGCTCAACATGGTCGAGATGGCATTCAGAGCCTATGACCCCTGTCTTTCATGCGCAACGCATGCGATGCCCGGAAAAATGCCGCTTGAAGCAAGAATTTTCCGTACTGAACATCTGGAATGCACGCTGGTTCGGGACAGTGACGGAAACCAGCAATTTACATAAACGGAGTAACTGACACCAAAGGAGTGCGGTATGGCCGAAGTACTTAATTGTAAAGGAATGAAGTGTCCGCAGCCTGTGCTTAAGGCTGCCATTAAAGCGAATACACTTCCCAAAGGGTCCGTTCTTGAAGTGCAGGCGGATTGCCCCTCATTTCCGAATGATATTCAGAAATGGTGCGGCGATACCGGAAAAGTACTGGTCAGCCTGGTTGACGGAGACGGATGCAAGGTGGCAACGATCCAGCTGTAACCGTTGCCCGTTTGAAACCATCGGCAATTGTTCTTCGGAGAGCAGGGTCGGGTGCAGTACGGACTTCTGACGCATCGCTTCGGGGAGCCTTTTTTTGAAGGTGCAGGAACCTCTGCGGCAGTCTGACTTCAATACCGTCATATTAAAGCGTGAGGTCACGGTATCGGTGTGGATGAAACTATCCTGATGTTAATCGGTGCGGTTTCATTACCGGTACATTCAGGAATCCTCTTCATGAGTGGTGGAAATACGCATGCGGAGGATAGTATCCGTTCCCGTTACGGCAGAACCGGAGGGGTGGATGCTGATAATTATTTGTAAATAAACATTCTCCACATTCAGGCAGCTCGCCTTCAGCGTAAAATTGCATTTTAAAAATTTCAGTGCTATATTATCTACTCCATAAATCATTTCATCAGTAGAAAATCGATACATTACAGGTGCTATGCTGTACGTGATGAAAACACTGAAAATCTGCCTGCTGGTGGTAAAAATACTCGCCTATTCGGTCATGGGTCTGCTTATTACGTATGCAGTCTGTTTTTCGATAGCTGCCTCCATCGTATTGTTCAAAGGCTACCAGTTGGTAAAAAAACCGCTTCACGAAGTATCATATTTTCGCGATCATAATCCATCGCAAACCGTATTCATGAAAAGTTGTCTTGCTGAACTTGCCGATGAAAGACCTCCTGTCGACACCTTGCTGCACCTCTTCATTCAACTTGATTCGATCTCTCCCAATCTGACCAGTGCAGTACTTGCGGCTGAGGATGACGCGTTCTATCTCCATCCCGGTTTTGATATCGCCGCAATTCTTGCGGCTACTGAATACAACCGGATCCAGGGAAGCAATAAACATGGCGGCAGCACAATTACTCAGCAGATGGCGAAAAATCTGTTTTTAAGTAGTGATCGAACCTTTCAGCGTAAATATCAGGAATTGCTGTATGCGGTTTTAATGGAACGGTATCTCGGCAAGGAACGTATACTGGAACTGTATATGAATTATGCCCAGTGGGGAAAAAATATTTTCGGATGTGAGGCTGCTTCGCAGTACTATTTCAAAAAAAGTTCCCGAAACCTCTCAATTAATGAGGCCGCACGACTGGCGGCGGTACTTGCCAAACCGTCTTCACTGACACCGTACCATACCAAGTCCGTTTTTATGAGCAAACGACTAGCGGTGATCGCGCAGAATCTCTACCTGCATCACTCCATCGATGATTCCGACTATTTCGCTCTTACCGGTATGCTGCCATCGACAAATAAGGAACAAGACGGTGTCGCGGTAAAAAAGGAAAAAGCCGATTCAGCTGAGGTTACCAATCGGGTGAACTTTTAATGAATTTGTTTCATAGCATGCGACCGGCTGCGAAATCCATACATGAATTTTCCGCTACGTTCCTGCACGACAGCATGAACCCCCCCGGGTATTTGGAGATCTCCTGAACAAAATAGCGGTCTGGTGCGCTTAAAACATCAGGGGTCGTTTCTTTTGGGTGGCATTTTTTGATTTTTGAGATTTCGGAGCACTGAAGAGACGGATGATGTTGCTGCTACCGGTTTTTTTTCCCGAACCGTGAATATCACATGTATCGAGGACTGCATCGGATTTGAAGACCTCTGCAACCGGTTTCGGACAATTGCGGGTTGCCAGAAGATGGGATTCGTCACAGATCATTTCGGTTTTTATTCCGGTCTCCGGTCGTCTGAATTCGATTTTTTTAAGATCGCGGTGAAGGGGAATCATGGTGCGCACCCAAACGGGAATAGCTGCAAGTGATCCGGTTACCCCGGCCCCGAGGGAACGGCGTTCGTCGACACCCGTCCATACACCGCAGGCGATCTGCTGCGTGAATCCGATAAACCAGGCATCCGAGTAATCGTTCGTGGTACCGGTTTTTCCTCCGGCCGGATAGGTGAACCCGAGTCCGGGAATTTTCGCTCCGGTTCCGCAACAGACCACTGACCGCAACAGCGAACACATGAGATAGGCGGTCTGCTCTGAAAGCACTTCTTCCTCATGCGCCTGATGTGTTTCAAGTACTCGGCCGTTTTTGTCCACGATCTTTTCAATATGATAGGGAGTTTCCCTGATGCCGTGATTGGGAAAGGCCGAATAGGCTGACGTCATCTCCATAGGTGTTGCTTCACACGCGCCGATCGCAAGCGCCGGTACCGGTTTCATGGAGTGCTTGAGCCCCATGCGTCTCGCGTAATCAATAACCACCTGCGGGCCGACTTTGTTGAGTACCTGAATCGCCACGAGATTTACTGATTTGGCGACCGCCTTGCGGATGGTGATCGGCCCGTTGAACACCTTATCGTAATTTTCCGGTCGCCATTCACCGTCGGAGGTGACAAGGGTAATAGGCTGATCGAGTACTACGGTTGCTGGGGTATAACCATTATCCATTGCCGCGGCATACACGAATGCCTTGAACGAACTGCCGGGTTGACGGCGTGCGTGCAACGCGCGGTTGAATTTACTTTCCGTAAAATTACGGCCGCCGATGAGCACCCTGATGGCACCGGTGGCGACATCGAGTGCAATCACTGAAATCTGTGCCTGCCGGAGTTTGACCGAGTCGGGGAGGTCCTTGAACCGCTCTTTGTTGGCGGCATACACCGAGTCGAAATGTTTCTCGAAAAAATCTCTCGAAATTTTCAGTTGGCGCTCCGCATGGGTGCTGTCGAGAAAAATCCGGTTGAGCCGCTCCTGAAGGCTCATTATCTGCCGGCCGCAACTGCGCTCGGATGAATCCTGAGCGACCGGATCGAGGGTCGTATGGATGGTGAGGCCGCCATTGTACAGCTGATTATCACCGTAGTTGTCGGATACATATCGGCGTACCATTTCAACAAAATAGGAACCGTTTCCACCGGTTTTTCTCTGCAGGTCGGTAACGATAGGGAGAGCTGCCGTCTCGCGGTAGAGTGCTTTGTCTATCTTCTTCATGCTCCGCATTGCCGCCAGGACTTTGTTGCGGCGATCGGTCATGCGCTGGAGATTTTCTTCTTTGTCCGGACGATACCGTTCGGGGAGCTGTATGAGTCCGGCAAGAGTGGCGCATTCGTTGAGTGAAAGCCGGCTCGCGGGTTTGTTGAAGTAATACTGGCTCGCCGCCTGTACTCCGTAGACGCCCGCACCGAGATACACCTGATTGAGATAGAGTTCAAGTATCTCATTTTTTGTATAGCACGACTCGAGCTGGATTGCGGTAAGTACTTCCCGCAGTTTACGGATTAGCGAAGAACGGGCCGTGAGATAGACGTTCCGGGCCAGCTGCTGGGTAAGGGTGGAAGCCCCCTGTGCGTAGTGTCCCCGTGCAAGGTCGACGACAACGGCACCGAATATTCTCCGGAGATCGATTCCCCAGTGTTTGTAATATCTGCGGTCTTCAATCGCAATGACTGCTTCCTGCAGCTGAGGAGCGATGGAGTCGAGAGGAACGTAATACCGGCGTTCAATCGAAAATTCATGAATGAGTTCGCCGTCTTTACTGAGAACTTTCGAAACCAGCGGTTGCTGGATATTCTGCATCTGGCCGAGTGTCGGCAGGGTCAGATAAAGGCGGTAGAAGAAGAATACACCGGTGCCGGCGACGAATGATCCCGCAATGACGGTAAGCGCGATGATCGCGATAAAAAATTTCCCGCGTACTTTTTGCGGGGAGGAGGGTACGGTTTTTTTACGTTCCGGTCGCTCGATATCATCTTCGGCGGCGAAAAATTCACGATGTTTCTGCATAGCTTAAAAATATAGCCCGAGGGGCAGGGGAAGTCAATCACCAGCCTGAATCGGCTATTAAGTAAGACCTGAATAGAAAAGTGAAGTCTGACGTTAAGATTTTTTTTTATACCGAAGGATAAAGATATCCAAACGGGAGGTGTGAAAGTTGTATTTTGTTCCTGATAAAATGAATATGGTCACCAGATAAAGGAGTCTTCCAGGAATGAAGAAAGCGCTTATTACCGGTATCACGGGACAGGACGGGTCATATCTTGCCGAATTGTTGCTGGAGAAAGGATACGAGGTGCACGGCATGATTCGTCGGGCGAGTTACTTCAATCGTCAGCGGATTGATCCCATATATAACGATTCAAAAAAGGAACGCTTGCCGTTTTTTCTTCATTACGGCGATATGTCGGATAGCAGCAATATGAACCGGATGCTCGAAAAAGTGCAACCTGATGAAATTTACAACCTTGCCGCACAATCACACGTGCGTGTTTCCTTCGAAGTACCCGAATATACCGCTGATGTCGATGCGACCGGAACACTGCGTCTTCTGGATGCAATCCGGGAGACAGGGCTTCATTGTAAATTCTATCAGGCATCGACTTCCGAACTCTATGGGAAAGTACAGGAAGTTCCCCAGTCGGAGACCACACCATTCTATCCCCGGTCACCATATGCGGTGGCGAAATTATATGCCTACTGGATCGTCATCAATTACCGTGAAGCATATAATCTGCATGCTTCGAACGGTATCCTTTTTAATCATGAGTCGCCTCGTCGGGGAGAGAATTTCGTCACCCGGAAGATCACCATCGGTGCCGCCGCCGTCAAGGCCGGCCTGAAAGAGTGCATTTACATGGGAAATCTCGATTCACGGCGTGACTGGGGATATGCCCCCGACTACGTTCAGGCAATGTGGATGATGCTGCAGCAGGAACAGCCGGATGATTATGTCATTGCAACCGGTGAGATGCATACGGTACGCGAGTTTATTGAAAAAACTTTTTCGGTACATGAAATGAAGATTGTGTGGAAAGGATCCGGTGTTGAGGAAACCGGTATTGACGAAGGAACCGGTAAAACCGTAATCAGGATAGATCCCCGTCATTTTCGTCCGACCGAAGTGGAGCAGTTGCAGGGAAATCCGGCAAAAGCGATGCGGAACTTCGGCTGGAAACCGCAGGTTACCTTTAACGAACTGGTCACCATTATGGCGAAAGCCGATTGGGAGGCAGTGAAGAAATAGATGAAAGGGTAACATTTACATCGCATCGGGGAAGAGCGGAGAATGTACGGTAAAACAATAATGACTATCGCGGGACTGCTGGTTTTCTCCGCTTCGGAGGTTGTGCCTGATATCACGGACACGGGTGAATCTTCCCAGGAACAGGAAATCCACTGGGAAGAAGCCGCTGTTGAGGTTGACAGTTTTCCGTTTTCCCGGTCATTCATCGATTCCGTCAGAAAATTGCATCATGTTCCGGTATCTTCTCCGCCGTTGCGGAAATTGACGGATGAGGTTCTGTTCGCTCCGGAAACACTGGTATACAAAGTGGGGTGGGGACCTTTCAATGCCGGGTACGTCGTTTTGTCCACCCTGTTTGACCGCTCGAACGGCACGGTCAGAATAGGCGCAAAAGCGCTTTCGAATAATTTCGTGGGTGCTTTTTATCGTATGCGGGATTATGTGATTTCAACAGTTGATGCCCATGGTCTGTATCCGCTTTTTTTTGAGTCACATCTTCGCGAGGGTCGTCGATACTTGGCAGATGAATACCTTCTTTTTGATCAGAAGGGTGGTAAAATACATGTACAGAGCCGGAAAAAATTCAAAACACATGATGCACCTCCCTTCCTCCATGATTATCTTTCGGTGCTTTATTCAATACGGTGCAGCAGGCCGCTGCAACCCGGCGATTCGTTCTCCGAACAACTGTTTGTACACAAAAAGGTCGATTCGATTTTGTTCAAGGTGAAATCATCCAAGCCGCGAGAGGTTGAGGCTGGCACTTTTCCCTGTATTGTGCTCGTACCTCGGCTGGTGGGTGAAGGGCGGGCCTTCAATAAACGGGATAAGCTTGAGATATGGATATCCGATGATCGTCGGAGAATTCCGGTGTATATCCGTTCTAAGATCAAATTCGGTGCAATCCGGGCCCGACTTATCTGGTTCAGCACAAAGGGTGCCGATGCGTCACTTCGTCGGCCGGGTTAACCGCAAGGAACGTAGCTGCTGTGGAAACACTGCTTCATATCGACCATATGCTGTTTCTTCTTCTTAATACCGGTTGTGCAAATCCGCTCTTTGATATTGTATTTATGCATGCGACCGAGGCGGTATTCTGGGTTCTACCCGGAAGTGTGGCGGCACTTCTGTTTGTTTTTAAAAAAAAGAAAGAAGCTGTACCGGTAATTATTCTGGCGATAGTCACCGTGGCGATTACCGATCCGGTAGCGGCCCGGGTACTCAAACCGCTTTTCGGGCGGCATCGTCCGTGTTATCCGGAATTTTTTATTGAAGGCGGACGGTTTCTCTGTGGAATGAAAAGCTCGCTGTCGTTTCCCTCGGTGCATGCAGTCAATGTGTTCGCGCAGGCGACGGTGTGGAGTGTCTTTTATCCGAATTGGAAATGGGGGTATGTTGCGTTTGCTGTTTTCATCGGGTATTCCCGCATTTACGTCGGGGTTCATTATCCGTCGGATGTCATTGCCGGTGCGATAACCGGGGTTGCTGTCGCGGCGGTTGTTTTGTGCGTTTACCGCTTTTCCGGAGTAATGCTGCAACGGTCTCGAAACGGAAAAAACGATACTGAAAATGAAGTGGCCCGGCAGGTGACAAATGCCTGATCGCATTCAGGAACGGTTCCAGCCGGTGTCACCGTATTATATACTATGATGTGTATCTTCCCGGATTGCAACGCTATTCTCGTGCAGGTAAAAAAGTGAAAATCTGATGCAATCCGGGAGTTGTATCCTTGTATTTCTATCAAAGGAGGTTGTATGGTAGAACTGCTGAAGAAGAGTGTTTATGCCACCATCGGCATTGCGCTGATGACACGGGAAAAGGCTGAGGAGATCGGAAAAAAAGTTGCCGAAGAGGCCCGTCTTTCGGAAAGCGAAGGAAAACAGTTCGTCGAGGAACTGCTTTCCAGGGCGGATGAAACCCGCAGCGCATTCGAAAAAACGGTCGCGAAACAGGTCGAAGCGGTACTCCATAAAGTCAATCTTCCAACGCGTTCGGAGGTCGAAGCCCTCGAACTCCGGTTGCGGAAACTGGAAGCTGCGCAACAGCAGGAACCGGTGTGAAAAAATCGTCGTTCCGACGCGGCAGGTTTTCATACCGCCATCTGGGGCGATATGGAGAAATCGTTGCCGTACTGGTTAAATACGGTTTCGGAGATCTACTGTCCCGGATGTCTCTGGATAAGTATCTGAAGGTTCGAAACCGGATATTGCGCAAAAAAACAACGGTGGATGTCCCCGGCATTTCACGGTGGGATCGGGTGCGTATGGCGCTTGAGGAACTCGGTCCCACCTTTGTCAAACTTGGGCAATTCGCGAGTAACCGTCCCGATATTTTCCCGGCTGAACTGATCGCCTCGCTTGAGAAACTGCAGGATTCCGTGCCGCCGTTCGACGGTGACAAGGCCGTTTCAACAATTGAAAAGGAACTTGGCGCTCCGATCGAAACGCTGTACGCCGAATTTTCGCGTCAGCCCTTCGCTTCCGCATCGATGGCACAGGTACATCGTGCCCGGCTTCCCGACGGACAGGATGTCGCAGTGAAGGTGCAGCGTCCCCAGGTGGATGAGTCGGTCGCGGTCGATATCGATATCATGTATCACATCGGTTCCCTGATGCAGCGGCATATGCATGGACTGGGTGCGCTGCAACCGGAAAAGCTTGTCGAAGAGTTCGCTCATGCTATTCGTAAAGAACTTGATTTTCGCATTGAAGCCATGCATATCCGTCATTTCGGGCACAATTTCGTGAATGATGCCACGGTATACATACCGCAGGTATATCCGACACATACCGCACGGTGCGTGCTGACCACGGAATTTATCAACGGAATCAAAATCTCCAGGCTCAACGATCTTTTCCAAGCCGGTGCCGATCCGAAAGAAATCGCACGCCGCGGGGCGGTGGCGGTATTGCGGCAGATCTTCGTGCATGGTTTTTTTCACGCCGACCCCCATGCCGGCAACATCCTCATCAAAGAGGGAAACGTCATCTGTTTTCTGGATCTTGGCATGACCGGTATTCTTGCGCCTACTACCCGGGCACGACTCAGTACGATTATCGTCGGTATTGCGCAACAGAACCCTCAGCGGATCGTTACGGCGCTGGCGGCAATGTCGTATCGTCAATTGCAGAACCGGGAGGAACTCGAATATGAGATCTCCGAGTTGATTCAGGAGTATGCCTCCCGTTCAATTTCGGCGATCAACGTCAGCGAGGTGCTTAACAAGCTTTCACAACTTATGGCGGTACATCAGATAAAGGTGATGCCCGGTTTCTACCTGCTGGTCAAAGCGATCGTTACGATTGAAGGAATCGGCTACCGGCTGGATCCTCAGTTCAATATGATGGAACATGTTGAACCTTTCGTCAGAAAAATGATCCGTGACCAGTATAATTTTTCGCAGCTGTTTCATGACGGCACCGAGGCTGCGGGAGATCTTATCCGACTGTTGCGGGATCTTCCTTCGGAAACGCGGGAACTGCTTCAGATCATCAAAGCCGGGCAGATAAAAATTGAATTCGAACACCGCGGACTTGACCCTATAACGAGAAAATTTGACCAGATGGTGAACCGGCTGGTGTTCGGTCTGGTGCTGGCATCGCTCATAATCGGGTCATCTATCGTTATTTTTTCCGATATACCCCCGAAATTCTATGGCCTTCCGGTGATCGGGCTGGCAGGTTTCCTGACCGCAGGTATTATGGGATTCTGGCTGCTGATTTCAATTTTACGGCATGAACGCATGTGAGCAGAAGACATTCCCGGAAAGTATATTTATAATTTCCCGCCATCGTACCACAATCGGAACTTCTCATCCTAGGCCGTTAAATAAATGGTTTGTACCTTCCCGGCTGCATCTGCTATTTTTAATAGCTTACAGAGCTGTAATCTGTTGAGAAATTAAAGGTTAAATCAATAAATGTCCATATAACAAAGGAGTCTTTCGTGGGAAAACTGAACGGAAAAGCTGTTGTAGCCCAGGGTGGCGGACCGACAGCAGTCATTAATCAAAGTCTTATCGGTGTAATTCTTGAAGCAAGAAAATTTGATTGTATTGAGAATGTGTATGGCGCTATGCATGGTGTGAGTGGAATCATCAAAGAGGATTTCATGGATCTTACCCAGGCAACGACGCACAATCTTGAAATGGTCGCCAATACACCCTCTTCCGGTATGCTTTCCACGCGTGATAAGCCGGACGGGGAGTACTGCCAGAAAATCTTCGAAGTGCTTAAAGTTCATAATGTGCGCTATTTCTATTATATCGGTGGAAATGACAGCGCCGATACCTGTCGTATCGTGAATGAAAACGCGCAGAAAGCCGGCTATGATCTCCGCGTTGTCCACGTACCGAAAACCATCGATAATGATCTTCTCGTTACCGACCATTGTCCCGGTTTCGGTTCCGCGGGACTATTCGTCAGTCAGGCATTTGCGGGTATCAATCTTGACAACCGTAGTATTCCCGGGATTTATATCGGAGTGGTCATGGGACGTAATGCCGGTTTTCTGACTGCTACGAGTATTTTCGCTAAAAAATATCCGGATGATGGTCCGCATCTGGTGTATGTTCCCGAAAAAGCATTTGATAAAACGAAGTTCCTTTCCGATGTGGAGCGGATCTATCGTGAAAACGATCGTTGCGTGATTGCCGTTTCGGAAGGTATCTGTGACGCGAAGGGTGAACCCATGATCGCATCGCTCATGGAGAACCAGGAGAAGGATGCTCACGGGAATATTCAGCTCTCCGGGACCGGGGCTCTGGGAGACGCACTTGCCGGTCTTATCAAATCTGAACTCAAGATCAAACGGGTCCGGACGGATACCTTCGGTTATCTGCAGCGCAGCTATCTCAGTACCGTTTCGGCAGTTGATGCCAATGAGGCTCGCGAAGTGGGAGAGAAAGCGGTTCAGTTCTCGGTATGGCATGATATTGACGGCAGCGTTGCGATCCGTCGTACCGGCGATTACTCGGTCGAATATTTTCTGACGCCGCTTTCAACCGTAGCACGAAACACCAAATCGATGCCCGACGAGTTCATTGATACGGAAAACTCCACGATTACCGAGGCGTTCAAGTCGTATGCCCGTCCGCTGGTGGGAACTCTGCCTACCTACGATCGAATCTGGGCTCCCAAGGTGGAAAAAATTCTCAATAAATAAGTTCGTCGGATGTGCTGCCCGGTTCGCCGGGCAGTTTTCATTGCGGAAACCGGAGACGCCAGATCTGTTGAAGTTCTTCATACAATTACATCGGAGTATTTTTGAGCCTCGTTTTTACCATGAGGTTCTTGAGCTTCCCCGCAGGGCTGTTCTACGCTATTGTATCTGGCTGCTGCTTCTTTTCGGGGTGATTACGTCGATCGCTTATACTGTCTATCTTATCGGAGGCCGGCAGGGAATTCCCGAAGGCCTTGCGGCGGCGTTTCCCGGGATGGAACTCCGGGATGGCATTCTGCATCCTCCGGTTGATACTCCGTACTATCCTCCTTCATACCTGATCGCCCCGCTTTTCAATCAGCTTGTTGAACTGCCGGTATTATTCAACAGTGAAGCGGATTCAACGGTACTGGTCGATACCGCCGCACGTTCGGTCGCTCCCCGGAAGGTCCCTTTAGTGCATCTGAAGGCAAAAACCGTTGAGATGATTCTTGGAGATGAGATGACGATGGAGTTCCCTTATGAATATTTTCTGTTCGGAACGAGGGATCTGATTTTTACCGCTGACCATATCCGTTCATTCTTGTTACAACATGTGGGAGGTATCTTTTTCGGCTATCTGCTCTCCACTCTTATACACCAGTTCGCACTTATTTTATTCAGTATCTTTTTTTTATCGGCAGCAGCGTATATTTTCAGAATAGACCGTAAGCGGACATTCAGGGAGTATATAAAAATCGCCGGCTTTGCCGTTTCACCTATTGCGGTCGGTAATGCGCTGGTTGCGGTTTCCGGTGTTAAAGTCCCATGGATATGGAATATTCTGATATTCTTATCGACCATGGTGATGTTCAGAGCCATACTGACGATCAGTATAACCAGCAGGGATCTGCAGGGACCTCGAAACAATGCTTCAGATGGAACATAAAAAGGGCGACCCCGATCATCTCGACGGCAGAGTGACGGTTTTCGCCAGAATCGACATTGATCCTTCGGATATCACGGCAATGCAGCATCCGATCGCATCGATGGTGCACAACGGCTTTCTCGTTGCGCAGGGAAATTTCAAAGAACAGAACAGTCTTAAAGATTTTCTCAAGTCGGAGATGGGGCTTTCGACCGATGGCGATTTCGGTGACGGACTTTCCGAACTGGTAGACCGGATGAGCGATATCGAATCGGCGCTTGACCCGCAGAAACTCAAGGAACGGCTTGAGAACATGGGCGAATTCGAAGAGTTCATTCCGACTCCCGCGAAAGTGGTCCCTTTCCATTCCGAAATGGAGATACTCTCGCAGGACGGTGACGTTTTTTATACCGGTTCGTTTAAAAACATCGGAAATGCCGTACTGAGCGTCAACGCGGTTCCTATTGTCTATCAGGCCAGGTTCAGGGAACAGGAGATGCAGCACGTGCGCAACGAGATCGAGTCGCTCATCGCGCAGATCGAGCAGACCGACGTGCCGCAGTCGCGTCCAGGTAAACAATCACCGGAGGTATCGGTCGAGGAGCGTCTGCTGAAAGAGTTCATACCCGGTATGCTTTATTCCCGGAATGAGAAGGAACAGTTCACCGCAGCTCAGAATCAATTGCGTTCCTTTCTCGTCGGGTATCGGTTTCCCGCCGATGTCGATGCGATAATAAGTCTGCTCTCCGGTTCCGGGGAACTCCGGGAACACGAATACAAGTTGCTTGAAATGTATGCCCGCAAGATTGCCGCTGTTCAGAGGGAAGATTTCAGTGCAGCCGACCGGTTTACCGCTTCTATACTGAAGTTGACCGGCAGGAGTAATGCGGCTCTTTCCGGTGAGGATAATCCGACGGATCCGGTTGAATGATCAGAGATCCTAATCGTATAGTCGACGAATTGGTTTCGGATATGCGCACTGCCTTCGGTACCCATCTCTTGGGAATGGTTCTTTACGGCAGTGCGGTATCGCATGAGTTCAGACCCGGAAAGTCAGATGTCAACATTGCGCTCGTACTTGACGATATGTCGGTGGAACTGCTCGAAAAAGGGGGGTCGGTGTTGCGGGGCTGGGTGAGGAGGGGAATGGCCGCGCCACTACTGTTCACGCCCGGCTATATCAGAACCGCACCGGCGGATTACCCGGTTGAATTTCTTGATCTTAAGCACTCATATCGAATGCTTTTCGGAGATGATCCGTTTTCCTCAATCACCATCAGTCGTTCAGGACTGCGGCGGCAGTGTCGGCGTGAGTTCGTCGGAATGGTAGTGCAATTACGAAAGGAATTCATCCGCTACGGTGATTCCCCCCAAATACTTGCGGATGTTCTTGAAAAAACGGTACATGCGTTGCTGCCGCTGTTCAAAGCGATTGTACTGCTTCATGATCGAAAGATTCCGAATTCAAAAACGGAACTCATTGCCGTGGTGGAGGATTTGTTCGGGCTGGGCGCCTCGGTTATTTCCGAAGTATACAACCGGTCGAATGGAACGGTGACGGATGGAAGTACCAAAGGGTTTGATCGATTGCTGCGTATTGTCGAAAATATCGCCGAATATATCGGTGCAATGCCGGAGGTCCCGGAAGTTCCGGTATTTTCCGGTGAGGAATCACCTTTAGTCCCGGTAGACAGGTAGCATGCAACAGGATACATCATTATTCGCCCGTATTATCGAGAAAACGCCGGTTGGAATCGTCGTGGTCACGGCATCCGGCATCGTCCGGTTCATGAACTGCTGTGCCGAGCAGCTGTTTAATGTCAAGAGAGAAACGCTCATCGGCAATTCACTCGAACCGTTCATCGGAGTGGAGCAGCACGACGGGGCCACCTGGGAGCAGATGATACGGCATATGGCGACTGGAGAATTGACCGAAACGACACTTATGCTCCAACCGATTGATCGTGACGATACGATGTGCAAGATAACGCTGTTTTCGCTCGGGAAAGACACCGACGATGCCGAACAGTTTGTCTTGACCTTTCGGGATATCACCCAGGAAATTCTGTTCAATGAACAGATCGAGAAGAAAAATCTCGAAATGGCAAAAATGAATTCCGAGCTGATACGGTGGAATGCCGAGTTGAAACGGGTTTCCGAGCTCAAATCAAATTTCCTCAGTATCGCCTCTCATGAACTCAAAACACCGCTAACGTCGATCAAGGGGTATTCTGATATCATCATCGACAACATGCGTGACCGTATCGATGAAGGCGTTTACCGGATGATTGAAAGCATCAATCGTGCCGCGGATCGGCTGCACAAGGTGGTAAACAGCATACTCGACGTGACGCGGATTGAACAGAAGCGGTTGCGACTCAAGCCCGAAATGCTTGATCTCGGTGCAGTTGCAAAGGATTGTATCGATGACCTGACACAGTTTTCCCAGAAACGCGGGATTACGTTCAATTGTTCCTTTCCCGCGGTACTTCCGCAGTTTTACGGTGATAAAATGCGCCTGCAGCAGGTGTTCACCAATCTGTTCAGCAATGCGATAAAATTTTCCCCCGATGGTTCTCCCGTCAAGGTGACGATTGCGGTAGAGGGCGAGGAACGGTTTCATATAACGGTACACGACCAGGGAGTCGGTATCAACAAGGAGGAACAGCGCAATATCTTCGACGCGTTCTATGAAGTGGGGAATGCCAACCGCCACAGTACCGATTTCTCGAAATTCATGGGAGGCGGCACCGGTCTGGGGCTGTCAATCGTCAAGGGTATCGTGGAGCGGCACGGCGGTCGTATCTGGGTTGAAAGCGAAGGGGTGCGTGAAGGGGAGTTTCCCGGAAGCACGTTTCATGTCATGCTGCCGCAACATGCCGAAATCGGGTGGGATGACGACGAAACCAAAACACTGATTGTCGAGCGCGATGACGACAAGGCGGTCGATCTCGAGAAAATTACCGAAATGATCAACGAAAAACCGGTCATCCTGTTTATCGACAGTGACCGCGAGGCGGTCGAGATCGCCCGGATGGTGCTGGAAAATGCCTTCGAGGTGCTGGTCGCCGAAACCGGTGAGATCGGTCTGGCGCTTGCCTTTTCGCGCCATCCGTCGGTTATCCTGATGGATTCCTATCTTCCCGGACTCGACGGCTACCGTATCTGCAGAATACTCCGGTCGCAGGATGAGACCCGCGATATTCCCATCGCTTTTTTCTCAGCGGGAACGCAGAACACCGAGATACAGAAGTGTTTCGCGAGCGGAGCCGATGATTTTGTCGTCAAGCCGTTCAGCGGTCGGGAGCTGGTCGATAAAATCTGGCGGCTCCTGATGAAGAAGAAGGAAGAGGATACGTTCAAGTAGCGCAGTGCGCGTTGCTGCAGCTTCAGCCTCGCTCTACGGAAAAAAACTCCCTCTTGCGATTCCCGTTCCCTCCAACCGGCACAGTGTTTTTATGGAATACCACGAAGTCTTAATGTACATTTAAAGTGTACACTTGAGGAGGTGGTATGACCGTTGTCAGCATTAAAGAAATCCGGAGTAACATCAGCAGTCTGATCAATAAAGTGGAACATGGCGAAGAGGTTATAATAACCCGCCGTGGTAAAAAAGTCGCGATTCTGCAGGGTATCCCTGCTCAGCGACGTCAATTTCAACCGCAGAGTGAATTCCGTGAGAAAATCCGTATAAAGGGTCAACCGATGAGTGCCGTTGTCGCCGGGAACCGCAGTGAGGAACGCTACTGATGGCCTACCTGGATACGAGTATTGTTCTTCCCTACTACTCCCCTGAAAAGTTGAGCGGGCGGGTGGAAAACATAATCCTGAATGATGCTGACCCCGCGATCAGTACCCTCACTGCTGTTGAAGTCGCATCGGCGCTGTCACGCAAAATCAGGGAGAAATCAATCTCTTCGGAAAATGCGGAAATGATTTGGGAACAGTTTACGTTTCACCGGAAAAACGATTATTACCGGATACTTCCGGTGGGGATCCATCACTATTCCCTGGCGGCTGAATATATCCTGCAGTTTAAAACCTCACTCAGGACACTGGATGCACTGCATCTGGCGGTAGCATCCGATTCGTCATTACCAGTTGTCACCTGCGATAAACAGCTTCATCAAGCAGCGAAAAAACTTCATTTGCCATGTACGCTGGTGAAATGAGCACCCTTGGCGACGCATCTGATTTTTTCGGTGAATTTTGGCGGGTTGTACGAACGACATGCGCGGAACTGCAAATGGCTGACGCGGACCTTCCCGCGGGGTTGAGGAAGTTCTACCGGCGGTATGCCATTCCCGCGACACTGTTGGTGAAGGAATTGAAACGGGAACAGGTCAAAGAGGGTATTTCTGTCATGGAGGCTGAGAAGTTTCTGAAGGGGTTGTATTTGTAGCGGTGCCGGGTTTGCGGAGTCGCTTTATGCAACATTACAAAAGGTAAATCATGAAAACCCCTCTCCGGGCGGAGAGGGGTTGGCGAAAGGAAGTAATGTGCCGGGGTGAGGTCAATAGAGAAGGAAACGAAACAGAGAAATCAGGACAATACAGTCACTCTTCCGCTCCCCAATTTTTTTCTTGAAATTAAAAAACGTACCAAGTCGAATTAACGACTCGGTACGTTTTTGCAGTAGTCTGTTTGAAATCAGTTGATAAGTATGATTGAATAGGAAAAAGCCTGATCCCCTTCGGATTCCATGACTCGAATGACGTATTGTCCTGTAGCGGGGAGCACGTAGTCCTCAATGGTATTCAATTCGGAGTTCGGCACATTCTGATTGATAAGGACACTGTCATCAGGGTTTATGAGCAGAATACGGCTGTCAGGATATGCCGAGTTCCCTCCTCCATCAGGGTC